>CAYVWS010000008.1:0-20504 GCA_964455535.1 uncultured Ignavibacteriales bacterium
CGGGAATGACAGTTTTCGTAGGTCACTCGCGCCTTCGCGGGTGACATCGGCCCTTAACCTGCTAGGGGCTATCAACCCCGAATTCGGGATTGACTCACCAAGATCAGGGCCGGAAATAACCCTTTATCTGAGCGGTCAGCCGGACGTCCGGGGGCACCAAAAATGCCCGAATGGGCCGCACGATTTTCCGGAACATTTGAAAATCACAAGAAATCTGTTGACAAAGTGAGAAAATCTTTCTATTATTTGCTCGTCTAGGGAAATAGTGGTGTTAAAGACGCTTCTGTTTTGGAACCCCAGCACCTTTTGTAACCGCAATTAAAACCTGCAGTTACGACCAAAAGACTCTGATACTTGGTTTTTCAATAAGCTATCGAAAACCTCGCCGGTGGAGTATGTCCGACAGGTTTTTGAAGTCTTTCGCTAATTAATCAAATCATTTTCGGATCGTTCCTTTCGGGAGTAATCGGCCCGGGAGATAGCTGCCGCTCCAGCAGTGTTCGGTTCGGCTTGATAGGGCCCCGATGCCCGATCCCGAGTGGATCAAATTCGGATTTCCTTGGGTAGTGCAGCCGGGAAAGTCCCGGAAATGACTACCTGAATCAACGTGATGCTTTTTAGGTTTTAAAGGAGCATTTCATGATGCAAAAAAGAACCTTATATTCTTTGCTGCTGATCTCCTTTATAGTGGTATTCGGATTCTCATTCGCGATGGCGAATGACATCACGATCCAGTCCAAGAACGTTTCTCGCTGTGTCAACTCGCAGGTCAACGTGACGGCTAACGTCACCGAGCCCGAGGGCATCAGCGCGTTCGAAGCGGTCCTCGTCGTCGCCAATACCGGCGGTTGCGCGGCCCTTACCGGACTGAGCGTGACATGGGATCCGGCGTTTACGTCCCTTCCGGACCGAGTGGTAGACCTCTCGCATGCCGACGGCGTATCGCCTGACACCATCCGTATAGCCGCTCTTCGGCTGAATCCCGGTGGCACCATTCTGGCCTCCGGTTCGAAACTTATTGCTCAGCTGAAGTTCACAACGAACGACTGCTGCAGTGGAACTATGGGAATTGGCGCCGGTACGTTGGCATGCCCGAACGTCACCGCCACCATTCAGACCCAGTTTGTCAATGCTTCCACTAACGCGATCGTTCCGGCAGCAGTAGTCGCCGGCACAGTCACCCTGGTCAATGCGACCCCGGTGCTGGCCGCGATCCCGAACGCCACGCTTCCGTGGGGCGGGATCTACACCGGAACCGCCCATGCTTCCGATCCTGACACAGTCGGTGCCGGCTGTGAAGTGATCGCGTATTCGAAGCTGGCCGGCCCGGCGGCGCTGACAGTTAATCCGGCTACCGGAGCCATTTTCTGGGCCACGACGTCAGCCGACGTTTGCTCGCACACCGTCTCCATTGTTGCGGAAGACAAGTGCGGTGCAAAGGATACGGTCAACTTTGACATCTGCGTCACAAACGCAGCGCCTGTGATCACCTGCCCGGGCAACAGAAATGCCTGCTTGGGTCAGACTCTCACAGCGCAGGTCACTGGTACCGATCCTGATGGCGGTCCCGGTGGACTCCTGTACTCGCTCGTGAGCACCACTGCTCCGGGTGGCGTTTCGGTCAACCCGACCACCGGTCTGGTGACCTTTGTAATTGGCAACGATGCCAGCTACTCAGGTACTTTCCAGATCTGCGTGAAGGTAGCCGATGGCGCTCCGGCTTGCGCTCCGTGCAGCCCGTCTAATGCAGATACGTGCTGCTTCAACGTGACCGTCAAGTCGATGAACGTCACTATTCAGAAACAACATGGCCCGACCGGCAAAGGTGTGTTCGTTGGACAGCCAACCACTGTCGACATCACCATGCTGCCGAGCACCTTCCAGAACTTCGCGATCGGTGGTTACGACTTCTTGATCCAGTATGACAACTCCGTGTTGACCTTTATGGGAGCTGCCGCTGGACAATTCCTCACCGATTGTAAGTGGGAGTATTTCACGTACAGACAGGGTCCGTTCGGTAACTGCGGAAGCGGTTGCCCGAGCGGTATGCTCCGTTTGGTTGCCATCGCGGAAACCAACAACGGCGCCAACCACCCGCTGTGCTTTGTCAACACCGGCTCGATCTCCAACCAGCTGGCTCAGTTGACATTCCTCGTCGCCAACGATCGTAATCTTGAGTGCTTGTTCGTCCCGATCCGGTTCTTCTGGATCGACTGCGGCGACAACTCGCTCTCGAACGTCAAAGGTGACACGCTGTTGATCTCCGGCCACGTGTATGACTACGTTGGTTCCGGCGGTTCGGACACCTACACCGAGGTCACTGACCCGAGTGCATCGTTCCCGACCGCTTTCGGCGCTCCGTCTCCTGCCTGCGATGTTTACACGCAGAAGGGTACCCCGGTCCGCTGTGCCAACTTCTACAATGGCGGTGTTGACATCATCTGCGCCGACTCGATCGACTCGCGCGGTGATATCAACTTGAACGGCGTTTCGTACGAAATCGCTGACGCGGTTATGTTCACCAACTACTTCATTTACGGCATCTCCGCTTTCCAGGGCCACTTCGAGGGCTCGCAGGCGGCGTCTGACGTAAACGGCGACGGCCTCATGCTCACCGTGGCTGACCTGGTCAATTTGATCAGAGTCGTCATCGGCGACCAGAGCCCGCTCCCCAAAGTTGGTGCTGATTATGCCGTGAAGGTAGCGACCGACGAAGCCGGTGTCATGACAGTTAAGGGCGATGTAGCTATGGGCGCGGCGTATGTCGTGGTCAAGGGCTATGTCAATCCGGCGCTGGGCAAAGATGCCTCCGGCATGACGCTGAATTCCAATTATGATGCCACGTCCGGCAACACCAGAATCCTGGTGAGCCCGGCGATCGTCGAAGGTACTTCAGTCACCGGATTCACCGGTGAATTCCTGAAGCTCGGCGACGGCGAAGCTCAGGTTGTTTCGGTTGAAATGTCCACCGCCGGTGGACAGATGGTGATCGTCAACAACGCCATCGTGCCGAAGAACTTTGAACTCGCTCAGAACTATCCGAACCCGTTCAACCCGACCACCACGATCCGGTTTGACATTCCGAAGGCCGCGAGCTGGACACTTACAGTGTACAACGTCGCCGGTCAGGTTGTCAGCACCTACGCTGGTGAAGCGGCGACTGCGGGACGGTATAGCGTTGAATTCGACGGTGCGAAACTCGCCAGCGGTTTGTATCTGTACAAACTCGACGCTGGTGAATTCACCTCCGTCAAGAAGATGGTAATGATTAAGTAATCTGCAGACTTAATCACGCTTTCGTGAAAGGGCCCCGGCGCAGCAAACGGGGCCCTTCTTTTTTTGTGGTCAGCCGACACGGAGTGTTTGATCACTGACACAGGTACCTTTGGGCCCGCCATTTGACATAATAGATGAGTCTGGGTATTATTGAAGTACTCGTGTACTATACTGCAATATCAAAGGACGCTGCCGTTACCCGGCTCTTTCGGAACTTCGCCACCGCTATAGTGATCGTTGCCATTTGGGTCACCTTTGTGAGTGCGACCGAACGCCTGGTAACTAATCTAGACCGTAACGAAGGCTTCTTGCCATTCGTGACGGAACGAGCCGTGTCACTGGGATGGACCCCTGACCGGAAGCGCATAGGTATTTCGGGGCGGGTCGTTCAAATAGCGGACTCAGCCCACGCCAGAGGCCTTTTCGTAACGGCCTACAATCCGATTTTCGGCGAAGACGTTCCGGCACAGGTTGGTATTCGCGAATTTCCCGGCAACGCCCTCGTAAGGGATATTCCGGTTTGGCTTACTTTAACAGACTTATTAGTGTATACCGACAGTACAACCGGCGCAAAATCGGTGATGGTACTCGGCTATCGTCGCGACTCGGCCTATGCCATGCGTGTATTTCCTGGCGAGTCACACGGGCGGCTGATCTTTCTGGGTACCGGGAAAGACTCTACCGGCGATGGCAGTTGGAATCCCGATGTTCTCTGGGTCCAATCGTACGAGCAAGCTGGCTTTACGCACGAGACGTTTTTGACCCTGGGAACTTCTCGCGACGGCGGTGAGCGAAAACTGATTTGTTTGGACCCGTCCCGTGAGATAATTAAGTGGACATTACCAGTAGCCGGGACAGTCCCGCCGGGGGAGATGCGCTTCGGATATTCACATGGCCAGCGATATACAATGTTCACTACCGGAAGTCCAAGCCAGGGGAAGCGTGACACGCTTTTTTCCGACCATCAAGGCTACTTTGTATCGGTTGATACCACCGGGCGCATCCGACATGCCGCAATTATCAAATCGTTTCTTTCAGGTGCGTTCCTAGCGCAATTGGATTCCATAAGCGTCTATTGTGCCTTCGACCTCCCATTCACCAGGACAGACCAGGAGCCGGATTCTCTTCTGCGATCATCGCGAATAGCGCGAGTATTGCCGGATGGGGTCGTATCCAACCTGATTGAAGTTGGCGCGAGAGTTAATGCTCTGTGCGCAGGTCGTTACCAGAACCAGCCAGTGATTTTTGCACAAGTTGGATTACATCGAGTGAACGTGTACGATACAAGTCTGCGCCTCGTCGCCGAATCTGATTCGATTTCGGGTCTTTCTGGGACGCTGGCTGTCGTCCAGGTCCCTTCAGCCAGCTCCCCATTGCTATTCATGTCGATTGAGTATGGCGGGGTCATCGTATCCCCGCACTTTGAGAAGTTGATGAAAATTAACTCGCCCGGTATGACCAACTGCCAACCGATGGTTTTGGACCGCACCGGCCGAGTCATGGCATTTTTGGCGTCGGGGGCGACCGAAGTGGCGATAGTCACAGTTACTCCTTCGTCTCTTTGGAAAAAGATTGAAATCATCTACGTGGATCACCGGGAGCTAATACTCTCAGGTGTCATCGGACTTATTGTGTTGTTGGTTGTCGTGAATGCATTCCGCAGTCGGAATAGGCGAACTCTTTCACTTGTGGCGAGCCAGAAGAAAGAGCTCGAAGCGGCTCATGCGGCCTTGAAAGAAGCGCAGGCCGAATTAGTGGCAACGGAAAAATACCGACAGGCCAAAGACATTGCGGGAGGGTTTGCGCATGAAATCCGTAATGCGCTGTTTCCCGCCGAAGCAGCGCTTGTCAAATTGCGCAGCACGGTCATGCCGACGGTCGGTCAGGATGATAAGGTGGGACGATACTTGTTCGGAGCATCGCAGGCCGTCTCGCGAGCAATCAATGCCACCCGGTTGATTTCAGAGTACACCAAACTCGACACGCAGTATCTTCCCGAAAGCGTAAAAGTGATGGGCACGGTTACTGATGTTATTAAGGCCAACCAGCTTCGTTTCGCTGAACAGGGCGTGAATCCGACCACTTCGGGGGATGCTGCAACCATTGTGGAGGCCAACAGCGAACAACTGACTGTTGCCCTGAACAATTTGGTATCGAACTCGCTGGATGCCATTCGCGCCGAATCCGGCGGGTTGCTTCTGATTGCGTGGTATTCATCAGAAGACGCAGTCTCTATTGAGGTTTCCGACAACGGTCCGGGTGTACCGATTGAGCAGGTCAATCGGATTTTCGATACATTCTACTCCACCAAGCCAAACACTGGAACAGGGTTGGGGTTGCCGATAGCACGGAAAATAGTCGAGCTCTACGGAGGCACCCTCACCTATCGCCGCGCGGCCGATCTGACGATATTTACAATTACACTCCCGATCAACAAGGGAAATCCAATCGAGGACTCAAAAAAGTGAGCAGCGAGCAGAAACCCACGATCCTCCTTGTCGACGACGACCCCGGCGTTTTGGCATCTCTGAAATTGTTGTTCGAAGATGAATATGATGCCCTGTGCGCTGCTTCGGGCTCGGAGGCGATCACACTTGTTTCATCGCAAAGAAACGTAACAGCCATCGTGTTGGACATTAAGATGTCGCCTCTGGATGGCCTGGCTACAGCCGCCGAAATTGAAAAACTCGGCCTGGGCATACCCATAATTTTCCACACCGGATATCCCGGCGAGTATCTGGAGGAAGAAATCGAGACGGCGCGTCGTCCGTTTGACTTCATTCTCAAAGGGCAATCGGTCAACCGGCTGATTCGGTCGGTACGCAATGCAGTTGAGCAGGCCCGATTAAAGAAGCAGGCCGAAGCGCAAGCCATCTCGGAACTGGGGGCCTACGGGATGATTGGCCGATCGGCAGCGATGCGATCAGTGTTCGAGACTATTCGCCGCGTGGTATCGGCAGATGTCAAAGTGGTCATCCTGGGCGAAAACGGCACGGGTAAAGAGCTAGTGGCGCGAGCTATTCACGCCCACGGCCGGAATAATGGCGGCAAGCTCGGTATATTCAATTGCAATCACAAGTCGGCCGACCTCGTTGAATCCGAACTGTTTGGGCATGTGCGCGGAGCATTCACCAGCGCCGTGGCCGATACGGTCGGAATAGTGGAAATGTGCCATGGCGGCACTCTCTTTCTCGATGAAATAGGTGATCTTGATCTGACGACGCAGGCAAAACTGCTTCGCGTTCTCGAACGAGGTGAATACCAGCGGCTGGGTGACCCGACGGTGCGGCATTCGAAATTTCGGCTGGTCTGCGCGACGCATCGGAAACTCGATGATCTGGTCGCACAGGGGAAGTTTCGCGAAGATCTGTACTACCGGCTCAGGGAAGTAGTCATACAGCTTCCGGCGCTCAGACATCGCAGGGAAGACATCCCATTGCTTGCCGAGACTTTCCTTGATGGCCTCACTATCGAGCAGGACTTGCCTCCCAAGTCCCTCCACCCCGATGCGATCGACTACCTCGTTCAGTACAGTTGGCCGGGGAATGTGCGCCAGTTGCTGAAGGTCATCAAAACGCTGAGCATTTTCTCTGAGTCGAATATGATACTACGATCCGATGTGGTTCGTGAATTGGGCGACTCCTCAGAAAACAAATCAAATCCAGAAGATGGTCTTCAGGCCAAAGTTGATGCCTACCGACGAGCGCTCGTAGTCGAGGCGCTTGCCAAAACGGGCGGCAATATCTCACAAGCCGCCGCGACTTTGAAAATCGACCGATCTAATCTTCGCAAGTACATCGTCGAAAACAATATCCCGCTGGCGTAAATCCACCCCGCACCATGTTTGCTTAGGAGGTAGCAATACCTCTCTCCGGGTTCCATCCGGTGAAACCCACCATATAATCCGTTGCTACACATGTACTTCAATTAGTCAACCACTACACCGTTTGTTGGCACGTGGTATGAGATGCATCTGATTGAGTGAAGTCGTGTGAGAGTGGTGACTGAAACTCGGTTCGCCTTCGAGTGGGGAGGGGAGCTGATAGATCGCTCAGTTCGGATGATTCATCTGAATGAGCACAAACCCCCGGTGGTCTACGGTGTGCTCAGGCCGCCGGGGGAAATTTTTGTACTTATGGGTCTAGACCTTCTGAAAGATACTAAGTTCTGCACAGATGACATCGGCAACGAACGGTGGGGCGACCGGCGCTGTATATTGAAACTCGTGCAACATCTCATCGAGTCGTGGATGAGAAAAAGCGTCGGCGTTGAAGATAATCGGTGTTGTCGGGGCGAGGGAGCGGATGCGCCGAATGACATCGGCGGGGTTGGCCAGCCACGACGAGAAGTCGGCCAGCACCGCGTGAAATTGATTGTTCTTCAGTTCGCGCAGGGCTTCTTCAAGATCGCGAAATTGAAAGACTGTATAACCAGCCAGCGAGAGACCGTCGGTCAGCGACTCGTCAATCCGCCCGGCCAGATCCAAAAGCAAAAGCTCCGGTCGCTTTCGAATCGTCCCGCCCTTCTTCGTTGAAATCGCCTGTTCGATCAACTGCTCGATATGGGCAATGCGAAACGGCTTGGCCAAGAATCCATCCGGCTCGGCCTGACCAATAATCTCCGGCGTCGCGACACCGGTGATGAACAGCACCGGCATGTTCGGATAGTGGCGCTTAATTTTCTTGAGAAGCTGAAGGCCGTCCATGCGCGGCATTTTGATATCGGTGATGACCAGATCGAATTTCTGATTGGCGAGAATATCAAGAGCAATCATGCCGTCGGCGGCCGGAGTGGCGGAGTAGCCGATGGCGAGCAGGGTGTCGGTCAGCAGTTCAAGCAAGCTTGGGTCGTCGTCGACTACCAGTATGTTGGCTGACTTGTGACCGGCCATCCTTACGCCCGTATGATCTTCAGCAGTTTCGTCTTGGTGTCCTCAAGCAGTTCCGGGGAGTTGGCTTCGATATTCAGCCGCAGCAGCGGTTCAGTGTTCGAGGGACGGAGGTTAAACCAGAAATTCGGGTAGGAGATAGTGAGGCCGTCGAGCATGTCATGCTCGGCGTCGGCGAAAGCCATCTTGACCGCCTCGATGCGCTCGGTGGCTGATTTCACTCGGCTGTTGATTTCGCCGGAGCGGAAATACGGATCGATCTCTTTGACCATCTGATGCAGGGGACGGTTCTCGACTGAGATCAATTCAAGGCAAACAAGAAATGCAATGAGGCCGGAATCAGCGAACCAGTTATCGCGGAAATAAAAGTGCCCCGAATGTTCACCGCCGAAAATCGCGTTGTACTTTTTCATGAGCGGCTTGATAAGCGCATGCCCGACCCGAGTGCGCACGGCGGTGCCGCCCATCTTGGTAATCAACTCCGGCACGGCCTTAGAGCAAATGATATTGTAGAGCACAGTTTCTTTAGGATGCTTCGCCAACAGCGACTTGGATACAAGCGCCGTGACCATATCGCCGCCGAGTTGCCTGCCGTTCTTGTCGAGCAAAAACATCCGGTCGGCGTCGCCGTCGAAGGCCACTCCGAAATCGGCTTTCACTTCCGACATCTTTTTCTGAAGATCTACCAGATTTTCAAGCTCGATCGGCGAGGCGGGATGATTGGGAAAAGATCCATCGAGTTCGAAAAAGAGGGGCGTCACTTTGATCGGGAGTTTTTCCAAAACAGGGGGTAGAGTAGCGCCCGCCATTCCGTTGCCGGCGTCGATGACGACGTGGTACGGTTTCACTTTGGTCGTATCGATAAACGACAGGCAATGCGCGGCGTATTCTTCGGATATGTCCTTACGGATGATCACGCCGCGCGACGGTAGTTTGTTGATATTGGTGCCGGCTTGAATCATCTGAAGCATTTGTCCGAGGCCGTCGCTTCCGGAAAGGGGCTCGGCCAATTTGCGGCAAATTTTGAATCCGTTGTACTGTTTCGGATTATGCGAAGCGGTGATCATTACGCCGCCCTCGTAGTCGTATTTTCCGACGGCGAAGTAGAGGCCGTCGGTGGAGATTAGTCCCAGATCGATGACATCAACACCCGAGTCATTCAGCGCGTGGGCGAGCCCTTCAAAAAGTTCATTCGATGACACTCGCATGTCGCGTCCGACTGCGATTGCGCGGGGTCGCAAAAACGACGCCAGCGCCGCGCCGATGTCGTAGGCCACTTGCTTATTAACCTGATCGGGATGAGTACCGCGGATGTCGTAGGCCTTGAAAATTGATGGATCTATTGCCATTACATTTATTCCTCAATTGATGAACATAGAGTACATCGCGCGGCGCGCATGGACAAGTTTTAACAGACTTGTCGCGACATCGGAGCGGTGAAACAGAATCAGCCGAGCATTTCGCCGCGCAAAACCGTCACTGCTGTTCCGCCCAACAGCACGCGGTCGCCCTGCACGGTCACCGTCATTTTTCCGCCGCGCGCCGAGGCCTGATATGCACTTAACTCCGACTTGCCGAGTTTAGCCGACCAGTATGGCCCGAGGGTGCAATGCGCCGAACCGGTCACCGGGTCCTCGTCGACACCGGCGCCGGGCGCAAAGAATCGAGACACAATATCGAATTCGCGTGCCGAAGATCGGGCAGTAACGATCACACCTCGCACGTTGAGCTTTCTGAGCATTCCAAAATCGGGAGCAATGGCGCGTACAACATGTTCATCAGCGACTTCGACAAAGTAATCATACGTGCTCTTGCCGACAAAGAGTCCAGTGATATTCAGCGCGTCGAGCAATCCGGCGGGAGGATTCACGGGCGCGACCGGGCGAGCCGGAAAATCAAGTTCGATCAGATCGCCGCGACGCTTGGCGGTCAGCAATCCGCTTTGCGAATGAAAGTGGAGCGTGTCACCCAAGGCCGCGCGGCCGCTTTCCCAAAGATGATGCGCGGAGGCCAGGGTGGCGTGGCCGCACAGTTTGACTTCAACCGACGGCGTGAACCAGCGCAGATTGTAGCCGCTATCCTGCGGGAACAGAAAAGCAGTCTCGCTCAGATTCATTTCGCGTGCGACCGCCTGCATCCATGACTCGTCGCGCGGGCCAGTCATCAGGCAGACCGCTGCCGGATTTCCGGCAAACGGTTTGTCAGCGAAGGCGTCGATTTGTACGATTTCCTGCGCCATACTATTCGTTCACCGCCGGTGGTTGAAATGTCACGCCAAGCTGATCGAACAAAAATGTCAGCACATCGGTGTCACGTTCGATTGTTTCACTACGCGCTGTTCCCTGACCGTGACCGGTTGTAAACGACACCCGCAGTAAGACGGGATTGGTCGAGCCGGTAGCGGACTGAAGTCGCGCGGCCATTTTGCGGGAGTTGGAAGGATCAACACGGCCGTCGAACTGCCCGGTCGTAAACAAGACAGCGGGGTAGGGGAGGCCGTCGGTAACATGATGATACGGCGAATAGCCATAGAGTGCATCGAACTGCGCCTTGTCTTTGACCGTCCCGAACTCGGTCACATTGTAGGCGCCGTTGGGGTGCAGTTCGACCCGCAGCATATCATACAGGCCGACCGATGACGACACCGCGCGCAAAAGATCGGGACGCTGCGTCAGAATTGCGCCCATCAACAGTCCGCCGTTTGATCCCCCTTCGGTTGCCAGTTTTGACGGATTGGTATACCCGGCCTGAATCAGATACTCAGCGCAGGCGATGAAGTCATCAAAGACATTTTGCTTTTTCGTCAGGTTGCCCGACAGATGCCACTCGTCGCCGAACTCGCCGCCGCCGCGGATATTGGCAATCGCATAGACTCCGCCGCTGTTGAGCCAGACGGTATTGCGCACCGAAGCGTTAGGCGTCTGACTGGAACCATAGCCGCCGTACCCATAGAGAATTGTCGGATGGCTGCCGTCGAGTCTGATTCCTTTCGGTCGGAGAATATTTATGGGAATTCTGGTGCCGTCTTTGGAAGTCGCGAACTCGCGCACCACCTCAATATTACTCCAATCGGCTTTGGCCTTTCGTTTCAGCGCGGTTGGCGTCACGCTTCCCGCCGTCGGCGAGTAGGCGAAGTACGCAGAAGGAGCGACATACGACGCCACACTAAAGAGCACATTGTCGTCCTCGGTCCACAGAAGTGACCCGATGCTCACATATGGATCAGTCGGGACCGCTTTGTCTTCGGTGCCGTCCATGTTATAGACACGAAGGCGCGAGGGGCCGCCGATAAGTTCCTCGACATAGAATTTCTGTGCCGTGGCTTCAAAGTCGATAATCACGCCGTCGCTTTCCTTTACAAATTCGGTTGTGTTCGACAGTTCCGGATGTCCGCCGAGCGGCATGCGCAAAAGCTTGCCGTGCGGCGCGTCTTTCAGCGAAAGCAAATAGCAGGCGTTATCAACGCCCAGCTCACCCTTGGTGATCCTGTCTTCAAATTTGGTCAGCTGAGCCCAGTTCTTTTCGGGACCGGAGAGGAAATGCATATACTCGCCGCCGTCGCCATTGGATATCGTCGCGAGGACATGCTTGCCGTCATTCGACGCTGCCAATGCAATCTCAGCAATGCGCGGAAAGTCTTTGCCGAGTTCATAAGTGTCGGACGATGCGGGTGTGCCGAGCTTGTGGAAATAGATCTGCTGATAGAAAGCAAGATCGGCGTCGGGGCGTTCCCCTTTGTGCGGATAGCGGGTGTAGTGAAAGCCGGAACCATCGGCGATCCAGGCAAGCGATCCTCCCGCGGTCGGACCGTTGACTCGCGGCACTGAATCGGACAGGCGCTTGCCTGAAGCAACGTCGTAGACGAACACCGTCCCGAGTTCGCTGCCCATCGACGACATACAAACCGCGACTAACTTGCCGTCCACCGACGGTACATACCAGTTGATCGTCGTGCGGCCGCTCGGGTCTACGACATTCGGATCGACAATCACTCGCGCCGAGCCGGTGTCCATCACCGAACCAAGCGTTACCAAAAACGACTGTTGTTTCGGCGGTTGATCCTTCATGGCAAAGAGCACACCGGGGCGGCCGATCAGCGAGAAAAATGCCGACGACTGCTGTAGATACAACCGCTTCAGTTCGGCGTTGATAAGCGGGCGATTCGGGCTGGCATCGAGGATCGAGCGCGTGAGCGCGTTTTGCTCATCGGTCCATTTCTTGACTTCGGGATCATCGGCGTTTTCAAGCCAACGGTATTCTTCCGTAACTTTTTCTCCCCAGTATTCGTCGGTCACCGGGTGTTTGGGGCTGGACGGGTAGGCCGGCCGTTCAGCGGCCCGCACCAGGCCTGTCGCACAATACAACAAGAAGCCGCAGACGATCATTGTCGTTGGCAGAAAGAGCGTGTGACTACGCGAGTTGATAGACATTTCGTACCTCTTGAGCAAGAGACGCCGATATTTTTATCTACCATAAGACCGCCCGGGCGGGCTGTCAAGGCATACCCTGGCGGCACGAAAACTTTTCGGTCCGACTCGCTGTTATACAGAAACACGAATCGGCCTGTCGGGAGGGCGGCCGGAGAGAGATCAAATCGATAACCGACCGGAGCGGAGTGTCTCCGATCGAAAAAAGGAGCACGGTTCATGTCCAGAAACCAAAAGCGGTTCGGGGGGATCATCCTCATTGCGCTCGTCATCGCCGCACTCGGCTGTTCTTCCGACAGTTCCACCTCTGGTCCCGTCGGCAGCACTAAGGAGTTCGTGTCGCCGACCCTGCATCAGAACGATTCGTTTGAGCACGTCTTCAACAAGGCGGGGACATTTCACTACTTTTGCAGTTTTCACGGTACCGCGACATCGGGCATGCACGCCACCATTACGGTCGGCGCGGCCGGAACCCCGAGCAAGTTTCAGGACGACATTACCGCCACCACATTAATGGACTTTACCGTTGAGCTTGGGGATACGATCCGCTGGACCAACTTGACGGCCATGGACCACAACGTGCAGTCGGCCGAATAGATCAATCGCCCGATAGCGGAATCGACCGCTTGGTGTACTCACGCATGCGGGTGGGAATAGACAGGCGATCACGTTCGGATTCCGAATCAATTCTCGCGACGAGCCGGCCGATCTGACCGGCTCGAACCTTTTCTGCCCAATCAGCATTGAGCAACAACGCGCGACCGAGCGCGACCAGATCGAGGCCGTCTGCGAGAACACGTATCGCCTGTTCTGGAGTCACAATCGATCCAACGCCGATCACGGGGATGTGGGAGGGAAGCGCATCGCGTATCATCTTCGAGGGATGCGATCCGGCAGGATAGTCATTTCGCACGCCGACGCCGTACTCCCACGACGACACATGGACCATATCGATTCCGTCAGTGATCAGCATTTTCAGAAGTTCAATCGCATCGCGGGTGGAGTAGCCGTCGGGATCGGGTTCTTCCGGAGAAATGCGATAGCAGACGGGATACGCCGTCCCGACTTCGGATCGCACTGCTTTGACCACTTCGCGGGCAAAGCGGGCCCGATTTTCCAAGCGATGGCAAATCTCCATCGAGTCGTGCGATTTGTGATCGACACAGGCGGCGCATTTCTTATCGCCGCCCCAGCGATCAATTCGTTTGTTTGTGAACGGCGAGAAAAACTGCTGGAAGAGATAGGTGTTGGCGCCGTGAAGTTCTATTCCGGTAAATCCGGCGCGTTTGGCCCGAACGGCGGCGCGTGCGAATGATTCGATGACCATCCAGATTTCATCTTCGGTCATTTCGCGCGGCATCTCGGATGTTCCACGTCGATTCATCACGGCCGATGGCGCCAGCGGCGGTTGGCCGGTGTACTCAGATCGCGCAGCATTGCCACCGTGATGGATTTGCAGAAACGATGCTACGCCGTGTTTGTTGATCGCCTCGGCGCTACGCGACAAGGAAGCAAGCATCTCATCGGTGTGACAGCCGACTTGCCGCTCAAACGAATGTCCGCTCTTGTGGCAGTAGCAGGCGGGCGTCATGATCAGACCGATGCCGTCTTTGGCGCGGCGCGCGAGGTAGTCGATTTCTTCTTGCGAAAAGCGGCCGTCGAGTTCGCCGGAAACCGTCGTCATTGGCGCCATGACCAGCCGATTGCGAAGGGTCAGCTTGTCGGCGACGCGAAGCGGCTCAAAGAGACGGTCGTACATCGTTTCGCTATTGACGCTTTCTTACAAGAATGCGGGTGTTGAGCGAGGTGACTTCAAGCGCACTGTCCCGTCGTTCGCCGTTGACGCTTCGCAAAAGAAAGCGCAGGTCGTAGTTTCCGGCCGAACGATCAAAAGTCATGGAGTCCTGCGGAATCTGACGCGGATTATCCATTCGGTACAAATCCACCACGCGTTGCTGAAGATCGACACTTACTGTGATTGGCGATGATTCAGCCATTGATTTGAGCGTCGCTTCAAGAACGGAAGTCTTGTGAAGCACGCGAAGTGAAAGTGTGTCGCTGCCGATCACATACGTCTCGGCCGAGTCGACACCCCTACTGCCCGGGTACTCGAAACTCATCAGGGTTTCGTATCCGGCAACCGAGAGCATATGCGGATCTTCAACCCAAAGCGACACCCATTTTCCCTCGTTCCCATAGTAGCGCGACCAATTGAAATCAAAGCCGAATGCCGCCGCAACACTGTCATTGACTGAGTAGCGGGTCAAAGAGGAATCAAAGTGTTGCTTCAGGGGAGCAACAGTGCTGTCCGGCAGCCAGCGTCCAAAAACAGAGGGACCCTGGGCATCATTGAGATACGCAATAATGCTGCTCATCTCGCGTCGTTGTTCCAATGGAATGTCAGCACTTGGCTTGTTGATCATCCCATCTCTCCAAATTCCGTTACCAACAAGCAGTTCTTCAAGACGCGAAGTCTGACTCCAGCACGAAATCGACGACGCCGAAAGCGGGCCATAAGCAGCGATCAAGGCCAGCACGATCAGTACAATCGGCACGATGCGGATGTCTTTGCGCTTTGCGAAGACAAAGTACAAGACGACGATGCACAATCCGATAGCCAGCGCAAGTACGACATATCGCGGTTCGGTGACACCGTAGTCGTGGATACGCCGGCGAATCGCCAGAAAGAGCATGACCGCAAGCGGAATCATCAGGCGATAATACCAGTCGCCGAATTTGGCGATCCATCGGCTCCCCTCGCGGTCGCGAAGCGGATGCAATAGCAGAAGTGCAAGTGTACCGACGACCGCGTACCAAAGCACCATCTGCGACACCCACCCCTTGGGCCAGTTCCACTCGAAAATGATCTTGAGCTCATACGCGAACAGGATGATAAAGTAAAGCCCGACCAACGGTAGCAGCACATACTGCGAGAAGACTTTGAGTGCGCTGGGATATTCGTCGCTTGCATCAAGAGCCGCGTAGTCAGAGGGGACAAGCGCCAGGAAAATCCAGGTATTGACAATGCCGGCCATCAACATCCAGAGTTCGGCGTAGGTGTCACCCTTGACGTCGAATCCGAAAAGATAATCGGCAGCCGCTAAAGCGATGGAGAATCCGATAAATAGAGCCGCGGAATAGAAAGCCGAAGTGAGAATGCTCAACAACAGTGACTTGTTGTACTGCCAGAATGCTTTACCGGCGCCCTTGTTCAGAAACGGCCCGACGGCGACAAACAGATGCAGGCCGACCAGCAGGATCGCGTGACGGATTCCATACTGCGTCGGATGAAACAAATCCTTGGGGAGTGAAAAGAAATATCCGATCAGAGCCACAACGCCGATCAGCTGCGACAGCCAACGCCACGTGTTCGACCATCGGTATCTTTCGCCCATCGTTACGAGCGATATGAACAGTGGCAGAGCCACCGACATCGTGGCGACCAGGTTAATAAGTCGATTCGGTTCGTTGAATTGCCGCAGTTCCGTCAGAATCACCGCCGAGACCGCGCCGACTACCGCGCACACAAGGGCCAGCGGAAATCTTTTCGCGGCCGACATAGCGCCGTCGATCAGCCGATTTACTGAGGGCAACAGTCTAAACGATTTCATCTTCACACACTCCGGTTTATCCTGAGAGTATCAGCCGAAGCCCGCTTTCGGAGCAAGCGTAAAACAGTCGAGCCCGATGTCACAGTCAATAGGTCAATCTTGCTCCGTAAGACGCCCGACACTATATTCTCATCGTCAAAAGATCAATGTCTATCCAAAACAAAACGGAGGAAGTACGATGAACCGCCGCGTGATTTTGCTGACAATCTGTCTGATACTGCTTGGAGTGATCGCTATGGCAACCGACCCGGAGCCGTGGTTTGATACTCAAAAATGCGAATTCTGCAAGGCCTTCGCCGCCCAGCCCGGACTGCTCGAACATATGCATCACCAGTATTACAATCTGCACAACGGGCTCATGTCGGTTTCGCATATCGATCACGATTTTCAACCGGCCTTCGCCAATGCTCAGGGTGCGCTCAAAGGAGTGGTCAAAGATCTTCAGGCCGGCAAACAGGTCGCGATGTGTCGTCACTGCTCGACTCTCGGATCTTTTTATGGCATGGGTGTGATGCCCGATGAAATCAAAGCCGGCGACGAAATCTATGTCGTGTACACGTCGACCGACACATCGGTGGTTCGCCAACTCCAGGAATTCGGCAAGAACTCTGCTGACGCTCTGGCGGCGATGGAGAAAGAAAAGACCGCGAAGTAGACCACTGTCCTGAACACGTCAATTTGATTAGCGCCGGGATGAAAGTCCCGGCGCTTTGTTATTGTTGTAGACAACTTGTCGAGTAGCTGATCGTTGGCGACAGCGCACCTCATTGTACCACAATACGTTAGTCGGTTCGCACCCCCGCCCCTTTCACCTTGCCAGTCCACTTTTATTCTGCTATTTTAATCGGCTATAATAGCCGCGAGAGTGGCGGAATTGGCAGACGCGCTGGACTTAGGATCCAGTTCCGTAAGGAGTGGGGGTTCAAATCCCCCCCCTCGCAGTGCCAGCGGCACTGGCGGGGGCTTTGCGCGCTCGATCAATGAGTTGTGCTGAGATTTGCCGAAGGTAATCTCAAGCACGCCAGTTCAATCGGTGCCTCGCGTGCTCATGTAAATTTGCAACGGTGGAGAGTGTGTGAAAGTTGAAGTAACAAGCAAAGAAGGTTTGGTCAGACAGCTTCAGATCGAGGTTCCCTCCGATCGCGTCCAGACCGAGATGGAAAAGAAATTCGACGAAAAGAAAAAAACCGTCACCCTGAAGGGCTTCCGAAAGGGCATGGCCCCGATGGCGATGATCAAGCAGCTCTTCACCGAAGAAGTCCGCCTTGACGCTATCGACGAGTTGATTCAGTCAACCTACCCCGAAGCGATTCGCGAAAAAACGCTCAACGTCGCCACCAAGCCGACGGTCACCGATCTGCAAATGCGCGACGACGGCGGTTTTGTCTACACCGCCCAAGTCGAGGTCATGCCGGAAATCGACAAGATCGCGTACGAGGGAATCGAAGTCTCGACTGTCGAACTCGATGTCGAAGACAGCGAAGTTGACGAAGTCGTCGAGCAGGCCCGTCGTCGTTTTTCCGAGCTGCGCACGGTCGAACGCGCCGCGCTGACTACCGATGTCGTGATCGCCGATCTGAAAAAGATCGCCGATCCCAATCTCGCGGTGCCGCAGGAACTGTTCAATGGTTCGGAAATCGATTTGGGGTACCGTCTGACAGTCGAGCAATTCAAAGAGGCGTTGCCGGGAGTTAAGCCGGGCGATGTCAAAACCGTCGAAGTTGTCTATCCCGAGGGGTACACCGACACCCGTTTCGCGGGAGCGCATCTGACCTGGCAGGTGACAGTCAAAGAAATCAAAGAGCGCATCATGCCCGACCTTGATGATGCTTTTGCCGCCCGAACCGGCATGGCCCAGACGGCGCTTGAATTCAAGATCAAAGTCCGCGAGAATATTCATCGCCAGAAGGAAGACTCACAGCGCCGTTTCCAGCGCCGTCAGGTCATGCACGCCTTAGTCCAGAAAAATCCGATTCAGATTCCCGAAGGCATGGTGAACGAATATCTCGATGCTGTTGTTGAAGATTTCAAGAAGCAGGGCGGAGAGTTCGACGAAAAGCAGGTACGGGAGACCTACCGCGAAATCGGCATCGAATCGATGCGCTGGGATATGATCTGGCGCAAATTGGCGGGTCAGCAGAACATTGAAGTTTTGCCCGCAGATACCGACAATTGGATACGTGGATACGCTGAAAGCCATGGAGTTACCTCCGACGAAGCCGGGGTGGCCCTGGCCCGGTCGGGTAGAACGGAACAATTGCGAGATTCCCTGCTGGAAGAGAAAATTGTCGACTTCCTGCTGAACATGGCCAAGAAAGTGCCGCTCAAAAAAGACAAGTAACGACTGGCAATAAAGGAAAGTACATGCAACTCAAGGACAGAGACCTGCAGCAATACGCCGCAATGAACCAGTACCTCGTGCCGATGGTAGTCGAACAGACCGGCCGCGGCGAACGCGCCTACGACATCTACTCCCGACTGCTCAAAGATCGCATCATCTTTATCGGAACGCCTATCGATGACGGTGTCGCCAATTTGGTGATCGCGCAGATGCTATTTCTGGACGCCGAAGATCCGGAGAAAGACATCTTTCTGTATATCAACTCGCCGGGCGGTTCGGTTACCGCAGGGATGGCGATGTACGACACCATGCAGTTCATCAAACCCGATGTCGCCACAACCTGCATGGGCTTGGCCGCTTCGATGGGCGCTTTCTTGTTGGCCGCCGGGACCGCCGGCAAACGCTCCGCGCTTCCCAATTCCCGCATCATGATCCACCAGCCGAGCGCCGGCACCCAAGGGCCGATTTCGGATATCGTGATCATGACCGAGGAATTCACCAAAACGAAAAAGCGCTTGAACGATCTTTTGGTCAAGCACACCGGCCAGCCGCTTGAGAGAATCGAAAAAGATACCGACCGCGACTACTTTATGTCGCCGCAGGAAGCCAAAGAGTACCGGCTTATCGATAAGATTTATCAGAGCCGCGGTCAGGAACTGAAGTAGGCGAGAGATTCGGGCATGAACAAAGACACCAACGATCGCTTCCCGCAGCGTTGCTCGTTTTGCGGCAAACCCTACGGTCAGGTTAAGCGCCTCTTTGCCGGTCACGATTCGAATATCTGCAACGAGTGCGTGGTGCTTTGCGCCGATCTTCTGCACTCGACCGCCGAACCGGAGCAGGCCGAGGAAATTCAAAACCTTCCGCGTCCGGCCGATATCAAGGCCTTCCTCGATCAGTATGTCATCGGACAGGAAGAGGCCAAGAAGACCGTCTCGGTTGCCGTCTACAATCATTACAAGCGCATCAATTATCAGACCCAGCAGAAGACTGCCGGAAAGATGGGACGCGAGGGCGGCGACGTTGAACTCGAAAAATCAAACATCCTCCTGCTCGGCCCGACCGGAACCGGCAAAACGCTGATCGCGCGATCGCTCGCCAAATTCCTGAAAGTCCCGTTCTGCATCGCCGATGCCACCGTGCTTACCGAAGCCGGCTATGTCGGCGAGGATGTCGAGAATATCCTTGTTCGCCTTTTTCAGGCCTCGAATTTCAATCCCCAGCGTACCGAGCGCGGGATAATTTACATCGACGAAATCGACAAGATTTCCCGCAAAGACGGCAACCCGTCGATTACCCGCGATGTCTCCGGTGAGGGCGTCCAGCAGGGTCTGCTCAAAATTCTCGAAGGTACCGTTGCGAATATTCCCCCGAAAGGCGGACGCAAACACCCCGAGCAGGCGTTTGTGCAGATCGACACGACTAACATCTTGTTTATCTGCGGCGGCGCATTCGACGGACTGGAGAAACTGGTCGCGCGTCGTCTGGGCAACAAAGTTGTCGGATTCGAAGCTGATGTCACCGAGCTGACACAAAAATCAGCCGAAATATTGGATCATGTCATCCCGACCGACCTGATTGAGTACGGTCTGATTCCGGAATTGGTTGGGCGTTTGCCAGTGGTCGCAGGACTTCGCCCCCTCGATGAACGCGCGCTCATGTCAATTCTGACCGATCCGAAAAACGCGTTGACCAAGCAGTACGCCAAACTTCTGGAAATGGAAGGCGTCAAGTTAGTCTTCGAGCCCGGCGCGCTGACCGCCGCGGTCAACAAAGCAATGCAGCGCAAAACCGGCGCGCGGGCGCTTCGCTCGATCTTCGAAAAAGCGATGCTTGAGGTCATGTACGATATTCCGTCGACACCAGACGCGGTCGAAGTTGTCATTTCGACCGAGACGATCACCAAAGGGGAACGCCCACGCTTGGTGACCCAGTCGCAAAAGAAAAAGGCCGGGTGAAAA
>CAYVWS010000008.1:20604-35759 GCA_964455535.1 uncultured Ignavibacteriales bacterium
CACACCTCGCTTGCCATCTTTGTCGCGCTGGCCTCGGCCCTGACTATCTTCATCATCAGCGCCAGCTACAAGCAGATTATCGAAGTGTTCCCCAACGGCGGCGGCGGATATGTGGTCGCCAGCAAAATGCTATCGCCGAGCTTGGGTATGACCGCCGGGTGCGCGCTGATTATCGATTATGTCCTGACCATTACCGTCTCGATTGCATCGGGCGCTGACGCGATCTTCAGCTTCCTTCCGCCCGAGTATCATCAGTACAAGCTATTGTTTGCGGCCTTTGCGTTGGTCTTCCTGATCGTTCTCAATCTACGCGGCATCCGCGAGTCGACCACCTTTTTGATGCCGATATTTCTGATCTTCGTGGCCACTCATGCCATCGCGATACTCTACGGCTTTCTGACTCATGCCGATCGGTTCCCGGAAGTCACTTCGGAAATTTCCAATGATCTTTCCGGTCTGCACAGTCAGGTCGGCATGATGGGAATATTGCTGATAATTCTTCGCGCCTATTCGATGGGCGCCGGAACCTACACCGGTATCGAGGCGGTTTCCAACGGCCTGCAGGCGCTGCGTGAGCCGCGCGCCGAAACCGGTAAGCGCACTATGCGATATGTGGCGATTTCGCTTTCAGTAACTGTGGTTGGCCTGGTTTTGCTTTATCTCTTGTACGGCGCTAAACTCCAGGAAGGCCGCACTCTCAACGCCACCCTTTTCGATATGATGACCGAATCCTGGCCGGCGTGGTCGGCTACGACCTTTGTGATCGTGACTCTGATTTCCGAAGCCGCACTGTTGTTCGTCGCGGCAGAAACCGGACTATTGGGCGGTCCGGCGGTGCTGGCGAATATGGCGCTCGACAAATGGTTTCCGACTCGCTTTGCGATCTTAAGCGACCGTTTCGTTTCGCAAAACGGGCTGATCTTCATGGGCATCGCCGCGATGATCATGCTGCTGGTCTCGCACGGCTCGGTCACTTTCCTTGTGGTGCTTTACTCGATCAACGTCTTTATCACATTCGTGCTTTCACAGGCCGGCATGGTGCGTCACTGGCTCAGGTCAAAACAAGCAGTGCCCGACTGGCGACGCCGGTTGGCAATTAACACGACCGGGCTGATTCTCTGTATCCTGATTCTCGTTGCGGTCGTCTTTGTAAAATTTCACGAAGGCGCCTATCTGACCTTTATCATCACCGGCGCGCTGATGTGTGTCGCGATGCTCATTCGCCGCCACTACCGGCAAACTTCAAAGCTCCTCCGCCGACTTGATACTCTGGTAGATGTGGTGAAGGCCTCCGGCAAAGTTCATGAAGCGGAGCACCCCGAGGAGCACGGCGAAGTTCCTCTGCCGAAGTATGATCCGCGCGGCAAGACGGCGGTGATGACGGTTTCCGGATTCAACGGCACCGGCCTGCATACGCTCCTGAACATTCGCCGGGTCTTTGGCGATACATTCAAGAACTTCGTGTTCATTCATGTGGGGGTTGTCGACGCCGGCAATTTCAAGGGTTCGGCCGAGATACAAAATCTTGAATCGCACGCCCACCGTGAAACCAACATGTATGTCGAGTATATGCGCCGCGAGGGATTCTATGCGGTCTCAATGAAGGCGATCGGCAATGACATTGTCGACGGTGTCATGGATCTCGCGCCGACTGTTTTTCAGAAATATCCCAATGCGGTATTCTTTGGCGGACAGATTGTTTTCCCGGAAGAAACATTCGTGACCCGATTCCTGCACAACTATATCGTCTTTGCGATCCAGCGGAAGTTCTACCACCGCGGCTTGCCCTTCATCATAATGCCGATCAGAGTGTGACAGTGGTGGTACGTTGAGGCGAGATTGCTTCGTCGTTCGCGTGCAGTAATGTTAACACTTACACGATGCTTCTTTGTCGTCGTTGCGAGGAGCGATGTCTTCAGAGCGACGAAGCAATCTCCTCATCACCCTGTTTGTTCACTCAGATCACTCCAATGCGGATTGACGGAAGTGATCAAATCAACCTTATTTTTTCGTGAGCCGCCCTTGATTTGTTTTTCGCGGCGAATGGCGTCACGGATGTCCTCAAATCTTTCGAAATATACGAGCTTGGTGATTTTGTATCGGGATGTGAAGACGCCACCTCTACCTGCTTTGTGTTGGGTAACTCTCGATTCCAGGTTGGTCGTCACTCCGGTATAAAGTACAGTGTTGTGGGTGTTGGTCATGATGTAGATATGAGCAACTCACATACGACCTTAAAGAGGAGATTGCTTCGTCGAGGACTCCTCGCAACGACGGATTTTTGACTCACCTTCGAACAATATGCAATTCGTAATCCGCCCAGATTATTTCGAGGCCAACCTATACAACGGCCGACTGTACGACAACCGCTGAACCTCTTTGAATCCGAGCTTGCGGAACATCGCTTCCGGGCCGGTCCAGACAAAGGTCGCGGGGAGTTTTTCGCCGCTTTTTGTCAGCGGTGCAGGGTAGGCCTCGATGATCTTCCCCTTTCGCTTTCGAACAGCAGCAACCGCTGCTTCGGCCATCAACGTAGCAACGCCACTGTTGCGATATTCTTTGTTAATATAGAAACAGTTGATCGACCAGACTCCCTCAATGTCATCCCGCTTGTACGCTTTGGCCGATTCCAGATGCGGGAAATCAGCGCGCAACCCAAACGCACACCATCCGACCGGTCGTTTTCCATCGAACGCCAGTATGCCGTGCGCTTGTCCCGACTCGACAAGCTTTTTGAACGCCTTTCGATTCGGCTCACCGCAGGCCTGCGACCATGTCTTCCCGTGCGGTGTGACACGCCAGCTCATACACCAGCACCCGCCGCAGGCGCCGCGCGGACCAAAGAGTTCAACCACGTTGGGCCAGTCGGTCTTGCGCAGTTCGCGGACGTCCAGCGTCTTGATGACCGGACCGGCTTTTGGCTTGGATTTGACAGGCATCGGGGACTCTCCTTTGGCTCCAATTTCTCCTGTGAGTCGCTGGCTGTCAATCACTTAAAAACCGCTTGCGCCAGAAGCGGTTTGACGGTTCTTTAGGCAGGTAATCTGGCCTCGTCGCCTCCGCCCGATGGTGCGGGGTCGTGGGGCTGTTGGCTCTTGAGTTGGAACATTGGAACCATAAGCATAAAGGTAACGGCGCATGAAGTTTGAAGATTCGCTGGTAAACGACGTCGTCGTGTTCGACCTGTCGGGAAAGATCATGGGCGGCGATGAGACCACCATGTTTCACGGTCGCATTCACGAGTACATGACTCAGGGAAAAAAGAACCTTGTGGTCGATCTGGCCAAAGTTGACTGGATGAACTCAGTCGGCTTGGGGATGCTTATCTCGGCCCTGACCACCGTGAAGAACGGCGGCGGACGGATGGTGCTGGCCAATATCGAGAAGATCAAACAGATTCTGGTGATCACCCGTTTGATCTCGGTATTCGAAAACTACGACAGCCGCGAGGCGGCTATGGCGGCCTTCAAGAAATAAGGCGCGTCCGCAATGGCATTCGAAAAGCCCCCGAATTCGGGGGCTTTTTGTTTAGGGGTGTCAAATCGCAACCTTCTCGCGCTCGACTCGTATATCCATACTGCCGCCTCTGACGAAACATTTTCTATCTCTGGAGCAGTCGCATGCGTATGAGTTATTGCCGGCGGCTAATGGTCGCTGTCCTGTTGGTTCTGTCACCGGTCCTGTCATTGGCGCAGGATAGTCCCAAACCGAATTTTCATCCGACCCTCAATGTCAATCGTATCAGCGGCAAGATCGATGTCAACGGCGATCTGACCGACGCCGCCTGGGCAATGGCCAGCCGCACCGAGTCGTTTGTCGAAACCGACCCCGGTGACCAAATTCCGACCGATGTCCGGTCGGCGGTGATGATCGGATACGACGACGCCAATCTGTACATTGCGCTTATCGCGTGGGACAATCCTCAGAGTGTTCGCACCAGCTACAGCGAGCGCGACAATATCTGGCGCGACGACTATTTCGGCGTCATGCTCGACACCTACGGGGACAAGTCTGGCGGGTACGAAATCTTTTGCAATCCGTATGGTGTGCAGGGTGATATTCGTATCACCAATTCTTCCGGCAATGAAGATGACTCGTACAACATGATCTTTTACTCTGCCGGAAAAGTAACCGACAGCGGCTATCAGATTGAAATGGCGATACCGTTTTCGAGTCTCCGCTTTGCCGCCAAAGACGAACAGATCTGGGGGGCGCAGTTCTGGCGCGATCGTCAGCGCGAAGCCCGCTACCGCTATGCCTGGGCGCCGGTCAATCGCAACGACCCGTGCTGGATTTGCGGGTGGGGAACACTGACGGGCATCAAAGGGATCGAGCCGGCCAATAATATCGAAGTTCTGCCCAGTGTAGTCGGTTTGCAGTCGGGAGTGCTCAATGTCAACAACACTGAACCGACTTTTGATTTTTCCAATGCCAACCCCGACGCCGAACTCTCTGCCACTGTTCGCTATTCGCCGACCAGCAGCTCGACCGCCGAAGTGGCGGTCAATCCCGATTTCAGTCAGGTCGAATCG
Source organism: uncultured Ignavibacteriales bacterium (assembly GCA_964455535.1). Lineage (GTDB taxonomy): Bacteria > Zixibacteria > MSB-5A5 > GN15 > FEB-12 > JACRAV01. The sequence continues at coordinate 25,137 of CAYVWS010000008.1, forward strand.
GATGCCGGGCAGATCGACGTCAACACCACTTTTGCGCTCTTCTTCTCCGAGCGTCGGCCTTTCTTCCAGGAGGGAAGTGAGTTGTACCAAACGCCGATTACGGCGGTGTACACGCGAAGCATCAACGATCCAATTGTCGCAGGTAAATTCACCGGGCGCTTCGGCGCAACCAAAATTGCTTACTCGATAGCTCGCGACGATCACTCTGGATTTCTGATTCCCCTGTTCTCCAGAAGTCGGTCAATGGTTGCCGGAAAAAGTACCGTCAATATGTTTCGCGCGCAAACTGCACTCGGCAAGGGCTCGACGATTGGACTGGTTGCCACCGACCGACGCATGGACCAAAGCGGTTCCGGCAGTCTGCTGGGCGTCGACGGTTCTTTGCGGTTTCTGAAAAACTGGCAGCTCAGCTTTCAGACGCTTTACAGTCACACAGCCGAACCAAATGATCCATCCTTGACAGAATCTCTGGGGCTGACGCGCAGGATCATCAATGGCGCTGATACGACATATGATACAACGAAGTTCGACAGGAATCGTCATACCGCAATTTTCGACGGCGAATCGTTTTTCGGATACGGCTCCTCGGTCAGCCTGAACCGTGACGCCCGCACACTGGACTGGGAGATTTCATACCAGAGCTACCACCCGAATTTCAGAGCCGACAACGGATTTGTTTACAAGAACGACTATCAGCAATGGAACTTCTGGTCGGGATTAAATTTCCGGCGGGCCAAGGGGCTCTTATTGCGAATCCAACCCTCGATGTCGGTCGGCGGTATTCTCAAGGCCGATCAGGCGCCCTTCAACTGGTCGCTTGATGAACTGCAGGATAGCTGGATAAATCCACACCTGTATATCGAGGCCAAGCACATGACCTCGATCAATCTGGACTACACCTACAGCCGCGAAGTATTCCGCGGCAAGGAATTTCCCGGAATCAGCCGCATCAATCTCAATTGCGAGACACGCATACATTCGAAATTGGGTATTGGCATGTTTATCGGCTATGGACATGTGATTGCGCGTAATCTCGGCGAGCCGCAACTGGGTGTCGCCCGCAATCACGAATTCTGGGCAACATGGCGACCGACCAAGCATCTGATGGTTCAACCGAATTTCTCCTACAGCAGGATGGACTATCGAAAGTCGTACCTCGATCAACATCCGGGGACAGACAAGGAGATCTTTGCGGGGTACATTTTCCGTACCCGCACGACGTACCAATTCAACCGCGAATGGAATCTGCGGCTGGTTGTGCAGTATGATGACTTCGGCAAACAACTCGATGTCGAGCCGCTGCTGACCTGGCAGGCCAATCCGTTTACGATTTTTTATGTGGGCGCCAATTCGAGTGTACGCAAGTACACCCCCGACGACTACAACTATCTCGACGCCTCGCACTGGCGCGAATCGCAGCGGCAGTTCTTTGCCAAGCTGCAATATTTGTTCAGAGTGTGACCGGGTAAGGGAGACGTGTATGCTACGGCACGACTCCCTATAGTGGCACAATCTCTTCGTAGGTCACTCGCGTCTTCGCGGGTGACATCCCCTCGGTAAGAAGATGCGTGTCAACCCCGAAGACGGGATTGACCTACGAGAAACTGAAGCGTGAGCGTACGCCGCACGCGGTGATTGCGTTCCGCACACAAATCTCTATATTCCGCCCGCATGAACTGGCTACTCAAAGGACTCAACGAGGCCCAGCAGGCGGCGGTGGAAACCGTCGACGGACCACTATTGATTATCGCCGGCGCCGGCTCCGGAAAAACTCGGGTACTAACCTCGCGCCTGGCCTACATTCTGTCCCAGCGGCTGGCTGAGCCCTACCAAATACTGGCGGTCACCTTCACCAACAAAGCCGCCGGTGAAATGCGTCAGCGCGTCACCCAGATTCTCGGCGCGGATATTCCCGAACTTCAGGTCTCAACATTCCACTCCTTCTGCGCCCGCATTCTGCGTCGCGATGCCGAAGCTCTGGGCTATCGTACAAATTTCACGATCTTCGACGACGCCGATTCGCAAACACTCGCCAAACAGGTGATCAAAGAGCTCGGCTACAACGACTCGCAATTTCCGCCGCGCGGCCAGATGCGGAAGATCTCCGATGCCAAAAACAAATTGATCGGACCGGAGGCCTTTGCGCAGAGTTCATCGGGGTATTTCGAATCCCGTACCGCCGAAATCTACAAATTGTATCAGCAACGCCTGCGAAGCTGCAACGCGATGGACTTCGACGATCTGTTGTGCAACGCCACCCGCATGCTGCGCGACATTCCCGATGTCGGCGATCGGTACCGCCGACGATTTAAGTACCTGATGGTCGACGAGTATCAAGACACCAACCATGTCCAGTATCTTCTTCTCAAGCAGCTTTTGGGCGGTCACGACAACATTTGTGTTGTCGGCGATGAAGATCAGTCGATCTACGGTTGGCGGGGAGCCGATATCCGCAACATTCTCGATTTCGAAAAGGATTTCCCGAGCGCCAAAGTGATCAAGCTCGAACAGAACTACCGCTCGACCTCGGTGATTCTGATGGCGGCCTCGTCGGTGATCAAGAACAATCAGATGCGCAAAGGCAAAACCCTGTGGACGTCATCCGAGGGCGGCGAGAAACTCGACCTGCTATTGGTAGACTCGGCCGATGACGAGGCAGTGCACATCGTTGATCGCATTATTTCCGGCACCGCCCGAACATCACTCAAAGAAACGGTCATCCTCTATCGTACCAACGGGCAGTCGCGGCCGTTCGAAGAACAACTTCGGCGTCGCAATATTCCATATCAGATCATCGGCGGCGTGTCGTTCTATCAACGCAAAGAAATCAAAGACCTGATGGCATATCTGAAGTTGCTGGTCAACACCGCCGACGACATCGCCTTTGGCCGTGTGATCAATTTCCCCAAGCGCGGTATCGGCGACAAGACAATTGCAGATATTGAATCGCTGGCAAAGCGCGACCGCAAATCGGCCTATGATATCGTAACGCGCGCTTCGGAATATCCCGAACTGGCCGCCAAAGCCCGCCGTATCGAGCCATTTGTTGAACTGATCGAAAAATTCCGAAACCGTGCGGCCAGCGAGCCGGTTGATATTATCACCCAGGACCTTGTCACCGATCTTGGGTTGATCAACGAATTGATGTCCGACGATCCGGTGCAGGGCCAGACCCGCGTCGAATCGGTCGAAGCATTCATCGAAGGAACAGTCGAGTTCGCCAAAGGGCACCCCGATGCTCACTTGGTTGATTACTTAAACGACATCTCGCTCTTTACCGATCTGGATACCTACCGGGGAATCGAAGACAAAGTCACGCTGATGACTCTCCACGGCGCCAAGGGACTCGAATACGACACGGTCTTTCTGGTCGGACTCGAAGAAGGCCTCTTCCCGCTGCAGCGCGCGACCATCGAGCCCGATCAGCTCGAGGAAGAGCGGCGTCTGTTCTATGTCGGTGCCACCCGCGCCAAAAAGAAAATCTATTTGTCGTCCGCCTCGACCCGTTTTCGGTTCGGTGAAGTTGAGTCGATTCCGTCGCGTTTTATCCGTGAAATCCCTGCCGACTTAGTCGACAAGGTAGACTTGCGCCGCGCTCGCCATTTTGAGCGCGAACCGGCTCCGACTCTTTTTCCCAAGCCCAAAGAGAATCTCGGCGTGCACTACGAATACGAAGAGCACTCGGTCTTCAGGGCCGGAAAGTTTGTCGAGCATCCCACCTTCGGGCGCGGACGGATCACATCGGTCGACGGTTTCGGCGAGTCGCTCCGGCTTGAGATTTCGTTCACCGGTGTCGGCACCAAAAAGATCATGGCCAAGTTTGCCAAGCTCCGCGTGGTGGGTTGATAGAGTTCCGGATATTTGTTGACCCTGCCTTCTCTCTAAGCGACTATGTCCGCCGTGGAATCGAAACAGTTTCTTCATTATCAACTGACAGAATACCTGGGCGATGGTCCGCTTGGGCAAACCTATCTTGCCTACGACGCCGGCCTTGAGCGCGCAGTGGCGGTAAAAGTCCTCGACATATACATCCACGGCTCAGATGATCTTCGCCACCGCTGGGTGATTTTGCAGGAACGACTGCGTAATCACGCCGACGGCCCAGCCGCAGTCTTCGACTGGGCGGTCGACGGTGGCCGGCAGGCAGTGATTCGCGAGCACATCGACGGTGAGTCGCTGGCCGAACGATTCGAAAGCGGCAACATTTCCTATCCCGCGGCGTTGACTCTACTCTTGCACTTGGCGCAGCAGCTCAAAATTGTCCACGACGCCGATCTTGTGCACGGAAACCTGCACCCGTCGAATATCATCTTCGACCATGCCGGCAAACCGCACCTGACTGATCCGCTGATGCCCGACATTGTCAAATCATGGCTTGACCAAGTTATCCTGACCCGTCAGGTATTTGTCGCCCCCGAAGTTCTGCAGGGCCGCACTCCGGATCGGCGCAGCGATATCTTTTCGATTGGAGCCATCGCCTTCTACCTATTCATGGGTGAAGAGCTTACTATCCATCCCGACCGGCGCGTCGAGCGCATCGCCGAAGATTTGGCATCGGGTTCGACCGGAGAATTGGCCATGCTTGAGCAAATACCATCCGATGCCCGATTGATGCTCAATATGATGGTCGCCGCTGATCCGCGGGAGCGCTTCTCCGAGATCGATAGCGTGATCGCCACACTGGAGCAAATACGCACTCCACAGCGCGAGTCGGCGTCGGAGGAAAAGAAAGGCCCCAACCCCCGTCTCTATCTGTTACTGACGATCGGAACGATTGCCGTGATAATCTTCTGGATAGTTATCGCCGTTTTCAAGAAGTAACCGAAATTCGAATAAGGGCCTTCACGACGCGGTCGCTGTCAGCTTATCGTATTCTTTCAGATACAATCCGAGCTTCTTGTCAAACGTCATGATATGATCGCTCAACCAGTGTTGAGCCAGAGTAATTAGCTGAATAGCATTTACCGAATCGCCCGCCTTGAGATCGCGCAGGAGTCGGACCACTTGTTTGGTGAATTCGTCATGTTTAGCGGCGTGGGCATGGTACTCCGGGTATTGGGTTCGCAGCATCTCGGCCTGCTCGGTCGCAAAGTGCGTTTGGGTAAATTCCACGAGACCTTTGAGCGCCACACCAACATGCGGATTGACGATGCCCTCTTTTAGCGAGGCCTGCAATTCGACTATGAGTTCCACCAGTCTGCGATGCTCGGCATCGATTTGTTCATGCCCGATGTTTATCGATTCATTCCACTGCGTAAGTTCCATTTTGTCGGTCAAGCCTCTTTGTTGCGGTGTTTTGCTCATATATCGACACCTTGGGCGATATACTGCACCATGCTATCGGGGAGACTGATTCATCATCGATTCGATAGTGCCCCCTTGACTGCAAGGGCGTTAACGTGTTGTCATACAATGAAATGCAATCGGCTACTTTTGCCTTGGATAGATCCGGCCGATCCCCTATCTTTGCTCACCGGGCCGAGCAGAAGCCGCTTACTCCCTTCGCTCGGCAAGGTATGCAGATAAAGCACAATACTGAATCAGTCGCTATCAAGTCGCCCCTTCCGGTTATCCCGCTCCGGGATATAGTGATCTTCCCGCACATGGTCTATCCGCTCTTGGTGGGCCGCAAGTTTACGCTTAAAGCCCTGCAGGAAGCTATGTCGGGCGACAAACAAATTCTGTTAGTCGCGCAACGCTCGGCGCAAGTCGACAATCCCCGCGCCGAAGATCTTCATTCGGTCGGCGTCGTCGCCCGCGCGCTACAGGTCATGAACATGCCCAACGGCACACTCAAAGTGCTGGTCGAGGGAATGGTGCGGGCGCGCATCGAAAAAGTCGCCAAGGTGGCGGGGTATTTGAGCGGCGAGTTTTCGCTCGTCCAGCGCGAAGACCACGCGGCAGACCGTGAATCCGAGGCGCTCGCCCGCGCGGTGTCCGAGCAGTTCGCCGAGTATGTCCGTCTCAATCGGCGTATCCCGGATGATATCCTCGTCTCGGTGGCATCGATAGAAAACCATTCGAACTTAGCCGACACAATCTCTGCGCATCTTCTGCATAAGATCGATATCAAACAGCGCATCCTCGCCGCTGATTCGCTCAAAGAGCAATTTCGGATTCTGGCTGAAATCCTCCGCGACGAAATCGAAATCCTCAAGATCGAACAAAAGATCGAGGGCTCGGTGCGCGAGACGATGTCCAAAGACCAGCGCCAGATGTACCTCCAGCAGCAGTTGAAGGCCATCAAAGAGGAGTTAGGTCAGTCAGAAGATGCCGGCGCTGAGGTCGAAGACTGGTACGCGAAACTGGAAAAAGGGGATTTCCCCAAGCGCGTGCGCGACAAAGCTGAAGAAGAGATCAAAAAGCTCTCCAAGATGCACCCGTACTCGGCCGAGGCCGGTGTCATCCGCTCGTATCTCGAATGGCTGACCGGGCTGCCGTGGAATATTCTGACCAAAGAGCGGACCGATTTCAAGGGTGTGAAGCAGGTTCTTGATACCGATCACTATGGTCTCGAAAAAGCCAAAGGCCGCATCCTGGAACACCTCGCGGTGATTCGTTTGGCCGGAAAAGTCAAAGGCCCGATTCTCTGTCTGGTCGGCCCGCCCGGCGTGGGCAAGACCTCGGTCGGCCGATCAATCGCCCGCGCGATGGGACGAAAATTCGTTCGCATGTCACTGGGTGGAATTCACGACGAAGCCGAAATCCGCGGCCATCGCCGCACCTATATCGGCGCGTTGCCCGGTCGAATTATTCAGTCGATGAAAAAGGCGTCGTCGTCCAATCCGGTCTTCCTGCTTGACGAAATCGACAAGATCGGTGCTGATTTCCGCGGCGACCCGGCGGCGGCTTTGCTTGAGGTTCTTGATCCCGAGCAGAACAATTCATTTTACGATAACTATCTCGAAGTCGAATACGACCTGTCGTCGACTTTGTTCATCACTACGGCCAACTCGACTCAGTTGATACCGATTCCGTTGCGCGACCGCATGGAAATCATCCGGCTCCCCGGCTACCTCGATTTCGAGAAAGCGGCCATCGCACGAGATTACCTCTGGCCCAAATTGCAGAAGGATATCGGCCTGGGCGATGTCAAAGTCGAGTTATCCGACACCGCTTTGCAGGAATTGATTCGCTACTACACGCGCGAATCGGGCGTGCGCGAACTCGAGCGTCAGCTTTCGAGCTTACTCCGCAAGACTGCAGTCGATGTGGCCGGCGGCAAGAAAATCAAGAAAGTCGCGCTGACTCCCAAGTCGGTCGGGAAACTGCTGGGCCCGCGCAAATTCACCGAAACCAATCTGCGCACCGAGCCGACCCCCGGCTATGCGGTCGGTCTGGCGTGGACCGAAATGGGCGGCGAAGTTCTGCCTGTGGAAGTCGTCCCGCTCAAAGGAAAAGCGGTGCTCACTTTCACCGGATCGCTGGGCGATGTCATGAAAGAATCCGGCACCGCGGCGATGTCGTATATCCGCAACCGGACCGCACAGTTCGGGCTCAAAGATGATTTCTACGAGACGATCGAGCTGCACGTTCATGTTCCTGAAGGCGCGGTACCCAAAGACGGTCCCTCGGCGGGCGTGACTTTGGCCATCGCGATTCTGTCATCGCTGACCGGTATCCCGGTGCGAACCGATATCGCCATGACCGGAGAAATCACGCTCTTCGGCGATGTTCTCGCCATCGGCGGCCTAAACGAGAAACTTTTGGCGGCCAAGCGTATGGGTATTACACGGATCATTCTGCCGGAAAAAAACCGCAAAGATATTTCTGAGCTGCAACCGGAACTGCTTGCGGGCCTTACCCTGCATCATGTCGAATCGCTTACGGAGGCAATCAAGCTCGCTATGGTGCAGTCGCCGTTTGTCAAAACCAAAACGCGACCGGGCGATCGTCCGGCGGCGGGAGTGCGCTGATGCTGCAATCGGTGTCGATACACCGGCGTTGGCGCACACAGGAGATTTCTACCATAGGCAAGACACAAACACGGGCGGAGTTTGTCGGTTCGTTTCACGATCTGACCCAGCTTCCCCGCGATCAGCGATTGCAGATTGCAGTCGCCGGACGCTCCAATGTCGGCAAATCGTCGCTTCTGAACAAGCTAGTCGGTCAGCGCAAACTGGCCAAAGTGTCGTCGACTCCGGGCAAAACCCGATCGCTCAATTTCTTCCTGATCGACGAAAAGTATTATCTGGTCGATCTGCCGGGGTACGGCTACGCCAAAGTCTCGCGCTCGCTCAAAGATGAGTGGGGGCGATTGATAGAAAAGTACCTTAATTTGGAAAAACGCCTGGCCGGACTGATCTTCCTGCTGGATTGCCGTCGCGATCCTGGAGACGAAGATCTCCAGCTGCTCGAATGGTTGTCGCAGCGCGGACTTCCGGTCATGGTTGCGGTGACCAAGTCCGACAAACTCGGACGGGATGCGCTCAACCGAAAAATTCGCCAGATCGAAGAAGAACTCGGACTGCCGTCGATTCCATTTTCGGCGGTGACCGGTCAAGGGAAAGAACAATTAGCAAGCGCCCTCAAACAGTTAGTGGCGCAGACAAAAGAAAAGGGCAGACCGAATGCATAAGAACCGGGTCATTGTCGGTTGTCAGTGGGGGGATGAAGGCAAAGGAAAGATTGTCGATCTGCTGGCCGCCGACGCCGACGTCATCGCCCGTTTTCAGGGCGGCGCCAACGCCGGCCACACCGTCATTGTCGGCGATACCAAATATGTACTGCATTTGATTCCGTCGGGAATTCTGCACCCCGGCAAAGTGTGTGTGATCGGCAACGGTGTGGTGCTCGATCCGTTTTCATTCCGCGACGAACTCGAATTTCTGAAAACCAAACAGATCGACTACCGCAGCCGTCTCTTTGTCTCACCAGCAACCAATCTTGTACTGCCGTACCACAAGTTGATCGACTCAGTCGAGGAAGAAGCCCGCGGCACGGGCTCGATCGGCACCACCCAGCGCGGTATCGGCCCGGCCTATGTCGACAAAGTAGCACGCCACGGCATCCGTGTCGCCGACCTGTTCAACACCGAACGCCTGCGCCGCCGTCTGGAATATCAGCGGACAATCAAAGCGAAATATCTCGAGGGCTCCTCCGATCCGCGCGCCGATCTGGAACGGACATTCAACGACCTTCAACAAATCGCTGCACTCTTGAAACCGATGGTCGCTGACATCTCGCTCATGCTCTACCGCGCCCATAAAGATGGCAAGCGGATTCTCTTCGAGGGCGCGCAGGGCTCGATGCTCGATGTAGACCTCGGCACCTATCCATTTGCAACGTCGTCGAACACTACGGCCGGCGGCGCATTGACCGGACTTGGCGTCGGACCGCGCATGATCGATCAGGTGGTTGGTGTTGTTAAGGCCTACTCGACTCGTGTCGGCGCGGGTCCGTTTCCGACCGAACTGGTCGATGAAACGGGCGAAAGAATTCGTGCCCTCGGTGATGAATACGGTGCCACCACCGGCCGTCCGCGCCGCTGCGGCTGGCTCGACTTAGTCGCGCTGCGCCATGCTATCAGAATCAACGGTGTCGATTCAATTGCGATAACCAAACTCGACGTCCTCGACGAATTCGCCGAAATCAAAATCTGCACCGAGTACGAACTGAACGGCGAACGCTCAAGCGAAGTCCCGCTTGATCTTTCCGAGCTGGCCCATGTGAAACCGGTGTACAAGTCTGTTCCGGGTTGGAAAACCGACACCACCGGCGGGACCGACTTTGCCAAACTGCCCACCAAAGCCCGCGAGTATCTTGAATTTATCGCCCGCGATCTGGGCGTGGAGATTTGCCTGGTCTCGACCGGCGCCAAACGCCACGAGACGATTCTCGTCGGATGATTGTATAAGATATCGGTTGCGTGAAAACGAATATTTGAAGCGAAATCATAGAAAGGAAATACACGTGAAAACAATCGTTGCAGGAGTTGCCGCGCTGTCGCTGTTGACAGCCGCGGCATTCGCCGACGACAGCGCCAAGGGCGCCGATCCGAAAGCGGCCGCCGACAAAATGGAAATGAAAGCCGACTCCACCAAAGCCGGCGCTGAACATAAGAAAGCAGAAATGGAGAAATGGGTGACGACAAAATCTGGACTTCAGATGCTCGATACAAAAGTCGGAACTGGCGCCGAAGCCAAAGTCGGCATGAGAGTCGCGATGAACTACACCGGCTGGCTCTGGGTCGACGGCGCCAAGAAAGGCGAACCGTTTGATTCATCACGCAAACCGGGCGGCCAACCGTATCCCGTTACGCTCGGCGCCCGCGGCGTAATTGCCGGATGGGAAGAAGGAATTTTGGGCATGAAAGAAGGCGGCCAGCGAACACTGATTATTCCGCCGGCGCTGGCGTACGGTCAGCAGGGTTATCCGGGTGTCATCCCGCCCAACTCGACGCTGATTTTCGAGGTTGAGTTTGTCAAAGAAGTGAAGTAACTAATCTGCTCGTTACCCACCCCACGGGGGGGTCTCTAAAATCACTGTGCGGTCAGGTGCCCCCACCTGACCGCTTCCCCCTCTTGTCACCCCGGGCGAAGACCCGGGGCCCAGCCGGTGAATCCCGGCGCCGACAAATTGTCTCTGACTTTCTGGTCTATGATTCGGCTATTCATGGAGAAT
>CAYVWS010000009.1:0-33466 GCA_964455535.1 uncultured Ignavibacteriales bacterium
TGAGGCATTCATCGCCTCTCTCCCCCGCTCAGTCAAGAAGATCACCGTCCTCGATCGCACTAAAGAAGCGGGCGCGATTGGCGAGCCGCTGTATACCGACGTTCAGACAGCGGTCAACGAAGGTCTCGACCGCGGCCTGCTCAAGGGCGGTCATCCGCTGGTAGTGGGTGGACGCTACGGTCTGGGTTCCAAAGAATTCAACCCGCCGATGGCCAAAGCGGTCTTCGATAACATGAAGTCGGCCGATCCGAAACACCATTTCACCGTCGGAATCAAAGACGATATCACCAACTTGTCGCTTGCCCCCGATTGGACGTTTGATCTAGAAGGTGACAATTTCCGGGGATTGTTCTACGGCCTCGGTTCCGACGGTACGGTCGGCGCCAATAAGAACTCGATCAAAATCATTGGCGAGTACACCGACAACTATGCCCAAGGATACTTTGTCTACGACTCCAAGAAAGCCGGCGCCGTCACTGTGTCGCACGTGCGCTTCGGCAAGGAGTTGATCCGCAAGCCGTATCTGATTCGTTCGGCGCAGTTCGTCGCCTGTCACAACTTCTCGTTTGTCGAGAAGTATGACATGGTCGACAAATTGATTCAAGGCGGCACATTTCTTCTGACCTGCCCGCATGGCCCCGAAGAAGTCTGGGAGAAACTGCCGAAGGAAGTGCAGAAGCAGATCATCGACCGTCAGGCGAAATTCTATGTGATCGACGCTATTTCACTTGGCAAACAGCTCGGTCTTGGCGCACGCATCAACATGATCATGCAGACGGCCTTCTTCGCGATCTCCAATATTCTGCCGCGCGACAAAGCAATCGCGGCGATCAAGAAAGCGATTGAGAAGACTTACGGCTCAAAGGGCGAAAAAGTCGTCAAGATGAACTTCGACGCCGTCGACGCGGCGGTCGCGGCGATCAAAGAAGTCAAATATCCGTCCGGTGTCACCTCGACCATTTCACGTCCGCCGCTGGTACCCGAAGACGCACCTGACTTCGTCAAACAAGTGACCGCCGAGATTATTGCCGGACGCGGAGATGATCTCCCGGTTTCGGCCTTCCCCGACGACGGTACCTACTTGACCGCCACCACCAAGTACGAGAAGCGCAACATCGCGGTAGATATTCCAGTCTGGGAAAAAGAAATTTGCATTCAGTGCAATATCTGTTCGATCGTCTGCCCGCACGCGGCGATTCGTCCGAAAGTCTACGACAAGAAAAACCTCGACGGCGCGCCGGCCGAATTCAAGTGGATGGAAGCGATGAAGCCGCTGACCGGTATGGCGTACACGCTGCAGGTCTATCCTGAAGACTGCACCGGCTGCGAGGTTTGTGTGTCGGCCTGTCCGGCGGTCAAGAAAGACGCCGACGGCAAGAAGACCAATATCAAAGCGATCAACATGGCTTTCCAACCGCCGCTTCGCGAACAGGAACGGCGTAATGTTGAGTTCTTTGAAGCCCTGCCCGAAGTTGATCTCAAGCTGATCAATATTGAGACCACCAAGGGCTCGCAGTTTATCAAGCCGCTCTTTGAGTTCTCCGGCGCCTGTGCCGGATGCGGCGAAACTCCGTATGTGAAACTAATGACCCAGCTCTACGGCGACCGTGCTTTGATCGGCAACGCCACGGGCTGCAGTTCGATCTACGGCGGCAATCTTCCCACTACCCCCTATTGCAAGCGCAGTGATGGTCGCGGCCCGGCCTGGTCGAATTCACTCTTTGAAGACAATGCCGAGTTCGGATTCGGCATGCGTCTGACGGCCGACAAACTCAAAGAGTATGCTCTCTCTTTGCTCAAGCAGATCGTACCTGATATGTACGAAGAAATCGCCTCTGGCGATCAGAGCAATCAGCTCGCTATCGAAGCCCAGCGTGCCCGCGTTGAAAAACTGTTGGCCCGCCTCGATTCGATGGGCGCGACTGATCAGGTCATGGCGCTGAAGAGTGTCGCCTGGTATCTGGTCAACAAGTCGGTATGGGTGTTGGGCGGAGATGGCTGGGCCTATGATATCGGTTTCGGCGGACTCGATCATGTTCTGTCGTCGGGTATGAATGTCAATGTGCTCGTTCTCGACACCGAAGTTTATTCAAATACCGGCGGTCAGATGTCCAAAGCAACACCGCGCGGCTCAACAGCTCAGTTTGCCGCAGCTGGAAAACCGACCCCCAAGAAAGACTTGGGCCTCATGATGATGTCGTATGGCAATGTCTATGTCGCGCAGGTCGCGATTGGATCGAGCCATAACCAGACAGTGAAAGCGTTTGTCGAAGCCGAAAAATACAACGGGCCGTCGCTGATTATCGCCTATAGTCACTGCATCGCCCACGGCATCAATATGGCCGGCGGGTTGGATCAGGAAGACATGGCGGTCAAGAGCGGACATTGGCTCTTGTACCGATACAACCCCGATCTTTTGACCCAGGGCAAAAACCCGCTGCAACTTGACAGCAAGGAGCCCACGATTCCGTTCGCCCAGTATGCCTACTCGGAGAACCGGTATCGGACGCTTATCGCCAAAGATGCCGAGCGGGCCAAACGTTTGGTCGAAGAAGGCCAGAAGGATTGTGACCGACGCTGGAATCTGTACCGTCAATTGGCCGGTATGGACTATTCCAAGGTCGCCGACTGATCAATTTCTGAGCAGTTTATCACAGGCGGATGGTTCTCCATCCGCCTTTTTCTTTTTGGCGTCAACAGATTCGTCGCCGAATATCAAGAAGCGTCGTTTCTGCTCCGATAATAAACAAAAACAACTACTCGTCGGAATCGGAGGGACAATGCGTATCAAGTTCTTTATCTCAGCGGCGATCGTGACGATCTTCGGCGCCGCGACCGTTTGGGCCGGTGAATCCGAACAGGACATCATCAATCGGTACACCAAGAAGATTGAGAAGAAGCATCAGGTTCATACCAGCTGGATTTCCACCAACTTCACGATGAACCGCATCAATCGCGACAACGACTACAACAAGTTCGCCACCTACCAGACTGCGTACATGGGAAATGGCGAATTGAATTGGCTGAACACCGCCAAGAGCTTCGGCGCGGATTTCGGCCTGATGGTGAACAAGAAAATCGCCTGGACAGTGGGCGGCGAATTCTGGGGCAAGTTCGGCCAGACCTTGAGCGGAACCTACACCTACACCCCGCCGAACTCTGGCGCGGTCACGGTCACCAATCCCGAGTCCAAGATTTCGGTGTACGGATTCAATACCGGCATGCAGTACTTTTTGTACAACGCTCCCGGCCCGAACTCCAATCTCGCCAAGCCGTCGCTGAGTCTGACCGGTTCGGTTGGCTACTACAGCGCCACCTGGGATGTATGGGATGAGTACCAGAATCTGAATTTGTCGACTTCAACCCCGGCCGGAACCAACAGTTCGTTTACGGGCAATACCGCCGGCTTTACTTTCGGACTGGGCGGCGCCTATCCGCTTAAGGTCTGGGGCCTGAATCTGGGAATGGACCTGCACTACCTGTACCTGAACTTTAAGAATGTTGCCTGGTATAATACAGCAGGTCAGGAAATTGTCGCCACCTACAATGATACTCCGGAAGGCCGGGTCACTCTTGGTCTGTCGGGTATCCGTGGCAAGCTCGAATTGAAGAAGTATTTTAACTGGTAAGCCGGGTGTTCATTTCGGTTGACAGAGGTCGGCCGGACTGTATCTTGGCTCCGACCGCCAACCGATAAATTGGAGATCTGATTTGAACGCTCGAAACCTTCGATATTCGCCGGCGGCGCTCGTTGTCGCCGGCCTTCTTTTGGCCGGGGCGGTAAGCGCCGCCGCGCCGAAAATGCCCGCCGCCAAAGCCGGAACGATCGGCAAACCGGCCGGAAAAATCGCATTTATCCGCGAGAAGGACCTCTGGGTAATGGAGGCCTCCGGCGCGAATCAAACGCTTATTTCGCAGGTCAAAAACGCCGACGGCCGCATCAGCTGGTCGCCCGACGGCAAGCGAATTGTCTTTACGCGCTCCGGCAAGATCCAGACCGCTCTGCCGGACAACAGCGGCGGCGTGCATAAAGTCTATGACATCTTCCTTGCCTATATGGACTCGGCCGCCAACAACAACACCGGCTGGTGGCGTCGACTTACCGACGACAACGGTGCCCGCGACCCGGAATGGTCGGCCGACGGTCAGCGTATCTACTACAGCAAAGACCTCAACGCGAATTATGTCAACGCCGCAAGCCCGAATTATCAGATTTGCTCGATCGACGATGACGGCGGTTCGTACGAAATGTACCGCAAAGATTTTCAGAATGTCTCCGGCTGGATGACCTCACCCACGCTCGGACCGCGAGATCAGATCGCCTTTGTGCTGATGATTCCGCAGAAGCAGACCGAAGGGACATCAATCTCGCCGGCCGGTATTGCGGTTCTTCCGAAAAGTGGCCTGATGACCTCGATCGACTCGCTGACCCGCCAGTGCAAAAAGGCCGCTAACTCGGTGGCGCCGTCGTGGTCGCCCGATGGTCAGTGGCTTGCGTTTGTCGACAACACGCTGACCGATGGCGGGCTGTATATCTCAACGCCGGACTTTAAGGATAAATATCTGGTCTTCGCCCCGCCGGTCAATGTCAGCTTGACTACGTCGCCGCCGTCATTTTCGCCTGATTCCAAGTGGCTGACTTTCGGCACCACCGACGGTTCCATCTGGATTGTCGATATCACCGGCAACGGAGCCAAACGGCTTAGCGGACCCGGCACCGACGCCGCGCCCGCCTGGTCTCGCAAGTAGGTCATTTCATCCGAAAATCAAGACGGCCGCCAGAGCGATCTGACGGCCGTTTTTTTTACCTATCTAAGCAGAAGCTACATCTTCTTCCAGTTGGACAACATCTCAGTCAACAAGCGCACGCCGAATCCGGTTGCGCCTTTTGGCAAATAGGGCTTCCCCTGATATTCCATATCCATCCAGGCGATGTCGATGTGAGCCCACGGCCAATCCCCTACGAAATTTTCCAAAAACGCTGCCGCAGCGATTGTCCCGGACGGGCGGCCGCCGGAGTTGACTAAGTCGGCGATTGACGACTTCATCTGCTCGCGCTGATCATCCCAGATCGGCAATTGCCAAACTCGCTCCGAAGTCGTCTTTGAAGCAGTTTCGAGCCGACGAATCAGTTCATTGCTATTCCCCATGATCGGCGCACCGGAATACCCGAGGATAAACAGCGCGGCGCCCGTGAGGGTGGCGATATCAAAGACCGCCTGCGGATCGAATCTGTTGGCGTAATCGAGGGCGTCGGCCAGAATCAAACGGCCTTCAGCATCAGTATTAATTACTTCGACTGTCTTGCCGCTGCGCATGGTCAGAATGTCGCCCGGCTTGGTAGCGCGGCCCGACGGCATATTTTCGGTTATAGGAAGAAGGGCGATGAGATTCAGGGGCAATTTCAGCCGAGCCGCAGTGCAAATGGTCGCCAGCATGACGGCCGAGCCGGTCATGTCCTGCTTCATCTCCCCCATATTCTCAGCGGGTTTGAGTGAAATGCCTCCGGTATCGAACGTGACCCCTTTGCCCACCAGCACCACGGGCTTGGCTTTCGCGCCGCCCCGCTGGTATTTCAAAACGACGAAACGCGGTGGTTCTTCAGAGCCGCGTGAGACACCCAGCAGTCCGCCCATCTTTTCGGCGGCGATTGCTTTTTCGTCGAGGACCTGGCAGGTGACACCGGCGTCTTTGGCGAATTTGGCGATTCGGTTGGCGTAAAGCTTCGGTGTCAGATCATTGCCGGGAGTGGCCGATAAGCGGCGAACCATAAGTTGACCATCGGCGATGATGCGTCCGCGCTCCAGTTCCTTTTGTGCTTTCGCCAGAAGTGATTTTTTTGCAACGAGAAATTCGACAGCGCTGAGCTTGGATGTGTCTTTGCCGGCGTCGCCGGTTTTGTATTCAAGGAACTTGTGCCCGCCCAAGAGCAATCCCTCGACAGCGGCCTGAATCATTCCGGCCGCTTCAAAGCCATCGAATGATACAGCGACCGAACTACTCGAAGTCACCGCCTTGTGGCGTGATAAATACCCGCAGGCGCGGCGCACTGAATCCGGCGTGAGCTTTTTGCGATCGCCGACGCCTGCCAGAATCAAACGCTTCGCGCGAAATCCCGAAGGACTATACAGCACACTTATCTCGCCGTCTTTGCCCGTGAACTCACCGGAGGCCAGAAGCGTGCTCAGCGCGCCGCCGCTTGCCTTGTCGATTGCCTTTAAGCGGGGCGAGTCAGCTTTGGTAGTTTGCGAGACGAAGAGGACAACACCGTCAGCTGCCGCGTGCGCGGCGTCATCAACACGAACTGTAAACTTTGCCATATTCCCTTCCGATCATTCAAGCCAGACAACTTTGAATAACATAACCGAGAGTGTAATCATAATTACACAATATGAAACAAGCCCGATAAGTTCAGAAGACATAGCGGAAAGCGAACCGCCGGTCAGCGCTTTGTCGGCCGCCGCCACCAGCCACCACAGAGGAAGGAGAAAGACCGGAAGACTGAGAACAGCAAATAGTGCCCCTTTAGTGCTGGCCTTTGCCACAATCGCCGCGATGAGGGTCGTGCCGGCACACAGCGCAATAATACCAAGCACGAGCACCAATACAAATACCGGCCAGTTGTCGGTGGGAGCGTCGGTAAAGGCGAAAAACAGCACAGTGATAATGGTGGACATCAGGCCGAGCAAGACGAGGTTAAAAACAAGCTTGCCCCAATAGACGGCATCAGGATCGGCCGTGAGGCGAAGCGCCAGCGCCGTGCCGGTTTCTTCCTCCCGAATAAACACGTGCGCCAATCCGGCCATCGAGGCGAAAAACATGATAATCCAAAAGACCGCCGCTAATAATCGAGGCGGGAGATTTGTCTGGCCGATGGAAAAAGAAACAGCCACCAGCGAAATCACGCCGAACATCAGAATAGTATTAAGCGCATACTTGGAGCGAAGCTCCAGCCGCAGGTCTTTGGCGAAAACTGCGTACGCTTTACTCAGAAAGTGTGCAGACTGACCGGGCAAGGCCGTATTCCTCATGTTCGTTGGTGGCTATCACGATAATACTTTTGGCGCGATACTCTTCGATAAACTCCGCCACAATCTTCTTCCCCGCCGCATCGAGATTCGATGACGGCTCGTCAAGAAACAAAAAGGCCGGATCTTTGAGCACCGCCGCCGCGTATTTCAATCGTTGTTTCATACCCGACGAATAGGCGCGTACCAAATCGTCGCCCCGCCCCTCCAGCCCCACCCGTTTCAGAAGATCATTGATCTGCTTTCCCGTAATAGCGTTACCCGAAACCGTGGCGAAGAAGCGGAGATTTTCTTCGGCCGTCAGCTGATCGTACAGACTCAGGTATGGGCCGACCAAAGAGGTCAGCGCCCGGACTTGGTCGCCGTCGAGCCGCTTGCCGTCGTGCGCGTAGTCGATCGTACCGGCGGTGGGATGATGCGCGGCCAACAGGGTCATCAGAAGCGTTGTCTTGCCGGAACCGTTACGCCCGGTAATTGCAATCGACTGGCCGGTGGAAAGAGAAAAAGAGACATCGGTAAGCACTTTGCGCGAGCCGAAGCGTTTGGCCAGCTTGTTGACAGTCAGCGTATACACCGCCCGAATTAACCAATTCGGGAGCGGTTCTCAAAACAAAAAAACGGCCGCGCGGGCGGCCGTTAGCAGAGCGATTCCGCTCTCATTTTGTGCCGGACACAGCCGGCGCCGGTGTATCCTTCGGGCGATAAATCCTCTCAATAGGTAATGTGAAGCGATCGCGTGATTCTGACCCCAGCGCCTCAAAGGTGAATGATTCCTTAAAGGACTTTTCGATATTGGCTTTTTTCACGATGATCGTCCCTTGCGCGGTTTCTCCGGGTTTGATCACCTTGGGCAACTCGACGGTGAAGCTGCGAAACAGCGTGTCGACGAGCGATAGCTTCAAGGTGTCGGGCGATTTGTTCACCAGCTCAAACGTGGCACGGCGGCGCGGCGCGGAAGTAAATTGGGATACATCAAGCTTGGCCGGACGCATCGTGATCGGCAACCCACCTTCGGGCTGAGTCATGATATCGGCGAAAATGCTCATACTGGCATTGGTCGGATTTGCATTTGTCACAATCAACGGCCGCTTGTTGACGTGACCGACGAACGACTTGGTCGAAAAGATGATATCCAGCCGAAGACTGTCACCGGGAGCTACCACCGAATCGGAGAGTGGAATCTGAGTGCACCCACAGCCGGGTTCGACGGCGACGATTTTAAGTGTTTCGGTTCCGGTAGATTTGATCCAAAATGTGTGAGTCGTGGTCGCATTTTGCACGACCTGGCCGAAGTCAAAGGTGTCACCGGGTATCTTGACACCCGGGGCGGCAAAGGCCGAGTAGGCGGAGAATACGAACAGCGCTGTCAACAGAAGCTTCTTCATCGTTCTTTCACCATTTGAGTTGTCAGTGTATCGGCCGGAACAGACGCTCCCATCGGACTTTTTCGAAAAAGTGGACGGCGTTAAATACAAACAGCCGTGGAACGGATAGCGGATCGGTGACCGAAACCGCCGGGCTGGCTAGGCGCTGGTATTCCGGAGTTCCGCGTTCCGGCTCCGCCCATGACCAATGCACCATCATGGCCTCGCCGAGCACCTGATCCTTGCGCACCGGTCCCCAGACGCGGGAGTCCGACGAATTATCGCGATTGTCCCCCATCATGAAATAGCAGTCCTGCGGGACAACATACGGGCCGAAATAATCTCTGAGATTCTGGTTAAGAAATGTCGGCATAGAGGCGTTGCCGCGGCGATGTCCTTCCATATCCGAAAACTTGCTCCCCGCCGGACGGGTTTGTGCCACGCCGTTGACATAGACTACCGTATCCTTAACCAGCACCGTGTCGCCGGGGCCGGCGATACACCGCTTGATGTACTTGGTGACACCGTCGCCGGGCCAAAGAAAGATGACCACGTCGCCGGGCTTGGGATCGTGGATCGCAGGCAGCCGCCAATTGACCAGAGGCAGACGGGCGCCATAGACGAATTTATTCGCCAGTAGGAAATCGCCGATCAGGAGCGTGTCTTCCATTGAAGCCGACGGTATCTTGTACGCCTCGACAATCGAAGTTTTGATACAAAGCGCCAATACCACCGCGATTAGAATCTGTTTGGTATTGTCCCATACCCCGGCGCCGGGGGCGGGTTTGGTTGTACGGCTACTGCTGCGACCGGACATTGTCAATCCTTTCAGCGATCATATCTTTTCTTACTCGCCATTGGCGGAAATGTTCATGCCATTTTCAGGGGTTACAGTCCGAATCGACGGGCTATGTCGTTATACATAACCACAACAATCAGCCCAAGCAAAATGACCAAGCCAAACTGTTGAGCGACCATTTTCACTTTCTGGGACACCGGCTCTCCCCTGAGCTTTTCGATAGCCAGGAACATCAGATGGCCGCCGTCGAGAATCGGGATTGGAAGAACATTGAGTACCGCCAGATTGACCGACAAAAGCGCCATAAACCGGAATAGCGCTGAACCGCCCCGCCTGGCCTCTTTGCCGGACTGTTCGGCGATAAACACCGGCCCGCCTATCAATCGCAACGACACTTGCCCCGTGATCAGATTCTTGACAAATTTTACCGTTTCCCACACGACAACATGTGTCCAGATGAATCCATCCCGAGTGGCCTCCCAAAGACTTGCGCTCTCGTACCGAATCGGCTTGGCGGCAAATCCGATCTTGCCGATGGAATCGTATTTCCCCTGTAGATTCATCTCGCGTTCGATCTTGGTACCCATGACCGCGGTCATCGTATCGCCGCCGCGCAACCAGGTCAGCGTGAGCGAGTCATAGACATGCTTTCCGATTCTGACCCGCAGCGAATCGAAGTTTGAGACCGTGACACCGTCGATGGCAATGATCTGATCATCCTCGCGCATTCCCGCGGTGGAGGCCGGTAGATCCGAAGTTACCTCGCCGACAACAATCCTATCCGGGTCATAGATCGGTGTCCCGCTGAAGTAAAGCACGCAGATCGGAATTATTAGCGCCAGCACGTAGTTCATGAACGGTCCGGCGAAGATCACCGCCGCGCGCTGGCCGATCGATTTGGAGCCAAACTCACGCGGATCGCCGGTAGTTGGATCGTCGGGATTTTCCCCCGCCATCTTAACAAACCCACCAAGCGGTATCAGCCCGATGGAATAGTCGGTCTCACCGACCTTCTTGTTGAAAATATACGGCGGGAAACCAAGCGAGAAGCGATGGACTTTGATACCGACCCGTTTTGCGACCAGAAAGTGTCCCAGCTCGTGGATGAAAATCAGAATACCAAGTACGAAGATGGTTGACAGTGCGGTGGTCAGCATGCAATTTTCTCCATTTTTTCGCGGGCTAGTTGTCGCGAGTGCCGGTCGGCGGCCAGGATGTCGTCAAGATCGGGCTTTCCTATCAGCGAGACCGAATCAAGCGTACTCTGAATAATATCGGCAATCTCGACAAATCTTACCGTATGCTGCAGGAATCCTTCTACAGCGATTTCATTGGCCGCGTTGAAAATGGCGGGGGCCGTTCCGCCGATCTGAGCAACCTCGAATGCCGTGCGCAGAATCGGAAACTTTTCCAGATCGGGGGGCTCAAAGTCGAGGGAAAACTTCTGATCAAATTTCATTCTGCCGAAATCCGATTCGATCCGATCCGGCCAGAATAGCGCGTACGAGATCGGCAGACGCATATCCGGTTTGGACATTTGCGCAATAATCGACGAATCGACAAACTCGACCATCGAGTGAACAATCGACTGAGGATGAATAACCACTTCCATTTGCTCGGCGGGAAGGCCGAACAATGTCACTGCCTCAATAACTTCAAGACCCTTATTGGCAAGCGTGGCAGAATCGACAGTAATCTTAGGCCCCATCTTCCATGTCGGATGATTGAGCGCCTGATCTACCGTAATCGTCTCGAATTTTTCTCGCGGCAAAGTCCGAAACGGTCCGCCGGAGGATGTGAGTAGAACTCGCCGAATCTCCGATTTCTTTCCCGAGAGCATCGCCTGCCAAACGGCGGAATGCTCGGAATCGATCGGCAGAATCTCAGATTTGGTATCCTGCAAATAGTCAGCAAAGAGCGGTCCGCCGGTCACGAGCGACTCTTTGTTGGCAAGCGCGAGCCGTTTGCCGTGCTTAAGAGTCTCAAGCGAAGCCCGCAACCCCGCCGCGCCGACGATGGCATTGAGAACGATGTCAGCGCCGCTGAGTCGAGCAAGTTCCAGACACCCAGATTCGCCGACCAGAATGCAAACATCTTCTCGTCCGATCTGGCGGCGGAGTTCGTGCTCCATCGTGTCGTCGACGACACAAATATGTGACGGTCGGTATTTTCGAAATTGTTCGACCAAAAGATCGACAGTCGAACGGGCAGCCAACCCTACTACGCGAAGACGATCCGGATGTCGATCGACAACATCAAGCGCGGATCGGCCGATTGATCCGGTCGAACCGAGTATGACTACGCCTCGCTGTTTCATACTGAGATAAACGCAAACAGCGGCGGCCGGTTTCAGCCGCCGCCCAAGAGGTCTTTGCTACTTCTCCTTTTTCTCCGCCGCGGCGGCGCCGGGAAGCGGATGTCCCTCGGAATCAGACAAGTAGACCTTGGTCATGACGATATCTTTGGTTGGACGGTCCTGTGCGCCGGTCGGCGTCTTGCCGATCGCATGAAGAACGTCGAATCCTTTCAGCAACTGTCCGAACACCGTGTACTGACGGTCAAGATGCGCAGCTCGGGCAAGGCAGATAAAGAACTGACAAGATGCCGAGTTCGGGTCCATCGTGCGGGCCATCGAGAGCGTGCCCTCGACATGCGGATTTTCGTTGAACTCCGCTTTGAGCGTGTAGCTGGCGTTACCGCGTCCGGTCCCGGTCGGGTCACCGCCCTGAATCATGAAATTGTCAATGACGCGATGGAATATCGTGCCGTTGTAAAAGCCGTCGGCTGCGCGCGCCGCAAACGAGTCGGCGTGGGCCGGGGCGACATCATGAAACAACTCAAGCGTCATTTTCCCGAAGGATGTTTCAATCGTAACACATTTGTCGGCCTTGTTGCGAACCGGCACCCGTTTGGCGGCCAGCGAATCCGAGGGCGCGCCTTTGGGCGTGGCGGGAGTGGTTTTTTCGTCGGCTGACATCGCAGTTATTCCCAATAGTAGAATGGCTGCAGTAATTGACATCGAACGGAGCATGGTGTCCCTTTCACTGATCTTATGTTGCACATATTTCGAATATATCCTCACCCTGTCCACTAAGTCAACAAACACTGCCCAGCGCCCGGCACTACCGGGAAGATGCCGGCGCACTGAATCGCCGCGCCGGACTGACGGGTGAAGTCGGTTGATTCAAATGTATCTCAAAGATGCGACGCGGTGTCCCCTGATCGGCGTAAAAAGTAATACCGAGCGAACGGTAGAGATAGACCCACGCAGCTGGGGGTGTTGGATCGAGATAGGTGGTGTCGGCCGCACCAAAAGCCGAGTCCATTGCGCCGACCGTCGAAGTGATACCGATTCCGTTGGCGAACTTGCCGGCGAAGACGCCATTGACGATCACACCCAGCACAGTTTCAAAATCGGACGCCCCACCATTCTGGTCGACATCGTTGATAATCAGTACGACGCCAAGCGTGTTTTCATAAACGGCGTAAGTGAGCCATTGATTCGGATCGACGTCCACTCGTTCCGGCGGACCATTGAAAATCTTCGCCGTTTTGTAGGAGTCGTCAATCTTGATGTACTGTCCCTGCGCATTTATTCCCGGTTCCAGCACACTGGCCCGAAGGAAAACATCGAGCGTGTCATTTGACGGCCACAGCGCGCGAATTGTCGCGCTGCCCGAAGTCCCCGAAAAAGTGTACGACGGCTGAATCTTGCCAAGCGCATCGGTCTGCATCGAATCTGCGCTCAGGAGTCCGTCGCCGGCAATTCGAATCAACCGTATCCATTGATTGGCGCTGGCGCCGTTGGAATCTGTTGCTGTAATTACCAATTGAGGAGTAAGCGTATTTGAACCGATTGCGCCTTTGTAATACGAGCCGTTGTCGGAGTTGAGCACAAAGGGGATGCGGGCAAACGATGCTTCAATCGTATGGTCGGCGTTCATCAAACCGAATGTATAGCTCGTGATCGGCCCCTCGGAGGAACCGTCAACGACCACGTCGACAATTCGGTAACCGAAATCAGGCGTAATCCTGAATTCCTGAGATTTCCCTTCGGCCACGACCACGGTGCCGCTCGGCGAAATGCGTCCGTGCGGTCCGGCGCTGGCGGTGATGTTGTACACGTGTGAGTACGAAACATAGAGGTAGTGGTTGGCACGCACGTCGGTAAATGCGTAGCTCTGCGTCAGCGGAATCGCAGTGCCGTCAACTCTAACCGTCACGACACTGTACCCAGAATCGGGAATAAACGAAAATGCCTGACTCTCCCCCGGCTTGACATTCACCGAGCCGAGCGGCGAGATCGTGCCATGCTCGCTTGAGGTCGCGCTAATCACGTAGACCGGCTCAGTCGGCTTCTTTTCTGTGCAGGAGCCGATAAGTGCCAGAACTCCTGCGATGCTCACCGCCGTCGCAAGCCGACGAGTCAATAGTGACTTTTCGATTTTCAAACAACAAACTCCCGACAACTGTGAATTACGGTCTAAAGAAATATCGTATCCCGCCGCCGATGTTCAAATAGCGCGGACGGTTCCCACTGCCAACCAACTGCCAGCTATTGATCGAGGCCAGCGTGACAAAACTCCGCTTGTCGGCCGCCGACCAAATCTTGAAATCCGCGCCGAAATTGGCGGCCAGGCCAACGGTGAATTTACTTTCCGAGCGATATCCCGGCGGTGACCATGAGGTGAGTCCGCTGATGATTTCGCCTCCGAAGTAGGGCGCAAACGATTCGTCGTTGATATTCATCAGGTAGTAATTGCAGGAGAGAAAAATATCGTACTGGTTAAACTTCAGGACACCGGTGTCCACGGGCGATCCGTCTTCATACTGCAGAAAATCACCGAGGTTATCGTTGACGTTGATCTTCGTGTATCGAAATCCGGTCCCGACCCAGAGTCGATCATTGTGAATTTTCGCTATGTCAAACCCGACGTGATAGGTGGGGTCGTGCAGCTCGGAGGCAGTAAGGTCGCCGCCGGTCCAATCATACGAACCGATCCCGTGATAATTACCAAACGGCGACGAATATCCGAAATGCAGATCCGCTACATAGAGCGATCGCGCTTCGCGCGTCAGCGCCGACGCCGAGCTGGCCACGAAAATCATAGCGATTAGTAATGAGAATAGTCTTTTGTACATACATCACTCCTGCAACGCCCGCGAGTATTCCCTGACCTTGCACTTTTTTGGAAGGCCGCTACCTGGTTGGGCGCACATGTCGTTAGTTTCATATTATACAACAAGTTGTCCGATTCGTCGGCACAAAAAATCCACCCTTATCTTTCACGACCAATTGCCGATGCAACGAATACAAGAAACCAGTTGCTTTGAATATCGCTTGTTATTAGTTTCACAAGCGAACTTGAGCGCAAACAGGAATTACGATGCCAAAAACAAAGATAGTTATCGTCGGGGCGGGTGTAATGGGCCAGGGCCTCGCAGAGGCGGTTTCGACTGTCGGACATGAGGTTACACTCATTGACAAGACCGCCAAAATATCCGAAAAAGCCATCAAAACCATCGGTGAGAACCTAAATCGGGAGATAAATAGGTGGGGTTTGACTGCCTCAGATAAGAAGGCCATTCTTGCCCGCATCTACCCTTCGTCGGATTTGAGCGATGCCGACGAAGCCGAAATTATCCTCGAAGCGATTCCCGAAGATCTCGCCAAGAAGCGAACTCTCTTTGAAAAGCTCGACCAGATCTGCTCTCCGGAAACGATGTTCATCACCAACACTTCGACTGTGTCGATCTCAGAAATAGCGGCGTTGACACAGATACCGGAACGGGTCATCGGGATGCATTTTTTGAATCCGGTCTCCAAGATTCCCGTCGTGGAGATTGTCAAGGGCCTCAAGACCAACCCCAAAACATTCCAAGAAGCCGTGGCCTTTGCTGAAATGCTCGAAAAGAAATGGATCACGGTCGTCGAGTATCCGGGCTATGTGACCACCCGCATTATCGTCCCGCTTCTGAACGAAGCGATGCACGTCCTGATGGAAGGGGTGGCAACTGCCGAAGACATCGACGACGCCATGAAGCTCGGCTTCGGCTTCAATGTCGGGCCGCTGGCCCTGGCCGATCAGATGGGACTCGATGTCGTTATGGCGTGGATGGAAAATCTGCTCGACGAATTGTCGGATCACAAATACAACCCGTGTCCTCAATTGCGGAAATTAGTCAGGGCCGGTCATCTGGGTGTCAAGACCGGCAAGGGATTCTTCGAGTATGACAAAGAGGGGAACCGCATTTCGCGAAAGGCCAACGGCACCGTGGAGGTGGCAAAATGAAAATTCTCGTTATCAATTGCGGATCATCGTCGGTCAAGTATCAGTTTGTGGATACGTCGAACGGTGTCCAATTAGCCAAAGGTTTGGTATCGCGTATCGGAATGGCCGAAGCGGTGGTGACACATAAGCCGTTCGACCGCCCCGAAGTGAAGATTTCGGCGGAAATTCTTGATCATATCATCGCGATAGAGTACGTCATCACCATGCTGATGTCGCCCAACCACGGCGTCATCAAGGACAAAAACGAAATTGAAGCGGTGGGGCATCGGGTTGTCCACGGCGGCGAAGAATTTACCGACTCAGTGCTTATTACTCCGGAACTGATGTCACGCTTGCGGGCGTTAATCGAATTGGCGCCGCTTCACAACCCGCACAATATTCGCGGCATCAACGCCTGCCAGAAAGCACTCCCCCACGCTCCGCAGGTGGCGGTATTCGACACGGCGTTTCATCACTCTATGCCGGCCCATGCCTATATCTATGGCCTGCCCTACGTGTTTTATAAGCGATATGGTATCCGCCGCTACGGTTTTCACGGCACCTCGCATAAATACGTGTGCGATCGCGCCTCGGCGATGCTTGGCAAGCCGCTCTCACAGCTCAAGCTGATCACCTGCCATCTTGGAAACGGTTGCTCCATCGCGGCGGTCGACGGCGGCGTGTCGATCGATACGTCAATGGGCTTCACTCCCCTCGAAGGGCTCCTGATGGGAACCAGATCGGGTGATATCGACCCGGCGATTATTCTCCATATCATGTCGCGCGAGGAACTCTCTCTGCACGAGGGCAACACTCTGCTGAACAAACATTCCGGACTGGCCGGTATTTCAGGTGTCTCCTCCGACATGAGGGAAATCGTAAGCGCCTCCCAATCAGGAAACAGCAATGCCAAGCTGGCGTTTGAAGTATTCTGCTATCGCCTCCGGAAGTACATCGGATCGTACATCGCCGTTCTGGGCGGGCTCGATGCGCTGGTGTTCACCGCCGGTATCGGAGAAAACTCAGCCGAGGTTCGTCAAGAAACCTGCAAAGGGCTCGACTTTTTTGGTATCGTGATTGACCATGAGCGCAATGCCGCCGCAAGCGGAAAAGAGACGGACATCTCGGCGGCGTCGGCCAAAATACGCACGCTCGTCATTCCGACAAACGAAGAATTGGTTATCGCGCGGGATACCGAGCGTATCGCACATAAATAGAGATTCAGGTCAAGTAGCCGGCAGCGGCTCAACTTGATTTGCATAGCGGGTGACCGTATATTTTGTGGTGAACAACCCCGCTCAGCCAGAGTGCGTACCGAACCAAAAGTCTCAATTGTCTGAGACACCGTTTGGACGGACGACCACCCCTGTTGCGTTCGTTCTTCTGACAATTGCTATTGTGGCCGCCGTGAGTGTCTACCTGCACAAGCAGGCGGGGTACACGATGCCGCCGCCGTGGCCCGACGAAACTCATTTTCTTTACCAATCGGCCGCAGTCGCCGAACACAATTCGCTCTTTTCGCCTGAGTTGAACCCTAACCGTGACATCATGTGGCAGCCACCGGGGTATTTTCTCATGGTCGGTGGGGTGTTCAAACTCTTCGGCATTAGTCTACAGGTCGCTCGCTATTTTTCGCTTTTCTGCATTATTGCCGCCTTTGGGGTCTTCTGTTTTCTCTGTCGCGCGCTTTGGCTGCCGTGGCCGGCGTATGTGCTGGGTGCGCTCTTTTGGGTCAACTCTCAGTTTGTCGCATGCGGCAATATCGCACGCATGGAGGCGCCGCTAATCTTGACCGGATTGCTCGGCACATACTTAGTTGTGATTCGTCGACCGATTTGGGGCGTCGCCGTGCTCGCTGCCGGCTTGTTACTGCATTTCAACAGCTTGTTCTTCGCGGCGAGTGCGATTGCAACGGTCCTTCTAATAAGACAGTACCGTGACCGATCCGAATGGCAATCGAATCGTGCCGGCTGGATTGCAGTTGGGATCTGCGTTGCGCTCTGGCTTGCCTATGCAGTCTACGTTGCAAAGAACTGGGACGGTTTCGTCAGTGACATGGGGTTTCAATTTCATCGCAAAGGGCTGAGAAACTGGGTGGAAGAATTCATATCGCCAAACTCATTAAGATTCCTGGTGTTTCTCCTGCCGGGCGCAGTTTGGGCGGTCATGCGCGAGCGAACGCTCCTGGCGCTGGTCTTTACTGCCCTTTCGCTATGGGCGTTGTACATAACCGGCGGCGAAATGTGGTACCGCATTTTCTATGTCATCGCGGTTCTATTCGCCGTCATTGTGACCGCCACCGCCGCGCAGCGACTTATGCGCGAGTGGGGATTTCTTAAATCTGGATGGAAACAAGCGGTGTGGGTGGTACTGGCCGCCATGTTCGTTATCTGGCCCAATCTCAAGTTTCGCAATATTGACCCTTTATGGGAGTATCCCCGTTCGCTTTCGTTTTACAATATGGGGCCCCAGCTGGACATCCCCTACAATGAGCCCGCAGACAAGGCCGCCGTGTTGAGCGCCGTTCGACAGATGCTCGGCGACTCGGTGCACTATATGGAATTCAACCCCACCGCCGATGCTTTCATGTTTACCGAACTCCGGAGCGACAAATTGTCTTTTTCGATTCCGCTTTTTTGCGAACGCCGACCCGACTTTCTCTTGTATCATGATTCGCCCACATTGCCGCCGATGTTTCATGGATTCTGGGATCATGGCCTGAGCAGCCGGGGGATTGACTCCATTGCCAGGCCCGAATACCTCATTCACGAGAACAGTACCGGCGAAAAGTGGTACGCTAAAGTACTTCGCAAGTAACAACTATGTCTCGCAATGCGATTGTCATACTTCTGGTAGTTCTCGTCGTCGGGGCGGTTTCTTTGTACGCGCACCTGACTCTGGGATATGTCTGTCCTCTCCCCTGGCCCGATGAGTCGCACTTCGTCTGGCCGGCGATTTCGCTGGCTGAGCACGGGACTTTCATTTCGCCGGAATTGAATCCAGATCGCGCCATCTACTGGATGCCGCCGGGATATATGACGGCGCTGGCCGGAGTGTTCATGATCTTTAGCGCGTCCCTCGATACCGCTCGCTGGTTTTCGTTTGCCTGTGTGCTGGCGTCGTTTCTATTTCTGCTTCTGATCTTTCGACGACTCAACTTGTCGTATCTGTCCTATGCGATCGCGGGCTGGTTTTATCTAAATGCAAATTTCGTCGCCTGCGGAAATATCGCGCGGATGGAGGCCCTGCTGCTGGCAGTCGTGCTATTTTCATTTTACCTGCTCTATTCCCAGCGCACATTAGTTGGAATCGCCCTGCTGGCCCTGACGCCACTGATTCATCCGAATGGGTTTTACTTTCTTCTGGCAGGTATCGCACATGTCGTACTTGAATATCGTCTTGGCGACGAGCGACCGAAGTTCTCCAAAGGGGCAATTGTCGTTTTCGCCGGAGTTGTCATATGCTGGGTCCTGTATGGCGTGCAATGCGCGTCCGATTGGGCGGCGGTCAAATCCGACTTGGCTTTTCAGTTCTCCCGCAAAGGTGAACGAAGCATTTTCACAACGCTGCTGAGTTGGGACAATCTGGCGTTGGGCGTCACCCTCATTCTGGCGCTTCTGCTGGGGCTCTACAGGAACAGAAATCGGCTGCTGCTGCTTGGGCCGGCGGCGGCAGCGTGGATTTCGTATGTCGTCGGGTTCGAGATGTGGTACAAAGTGCTGTGGTCGCTCAGCGCGCTGATAGTCTCAGTGCTTCTCCTTGAGTCTTTGACCGAATTCCTGTCGAGCCGTTCGAGTGCCCGCCGAAGAGTGTTTCAACTAGGCCTCGTCGGGCTGGCGAGTATCGTTGTCTGCGGCTGGCACTACTTCCGCGAAGACCTTGAGTTGCCCGTGCACTACCCGTACGAAATGCGATTCTTCGAGATGTCGACTCCCGACGGTACACCCTATATTCTCGAATCGGACAAACAAAATGTCCGCGGCATTATCGCCGCGGAGTCATCGGCCCGCCCGATCACCGTTCAGTTTTTCCCGAGAGCTGAAGCGCTTCTGTATCTCGACATGAGATCGCCTCGCGTTCAGTTCTCCGACCCGCTGTTTTACTCGCGTAAACCCGACCTGTGTGTTTTTCACGAATCGAAGTACTTGCCGCCGCGCTGGCTCCGATTCTTGTCAAGCGACATGAGAGAAGTTGGTCTCGATCCTAATGATCGGGCGCGACATGTCGGATTCGAGCGGGACAACCACGAGCGGTGGTATATCTTCAAGCCACGGTAATTGACTCGGCAAACAATAAGCGGCGGGTGCAAGCACCTGCCGCTTATTCTATCCTATGAAAAGCGGCAGGCGAGGCCGATTGCCGCAACTGGGCTTAGCCAGACTATAAATTCGCGATGATATGAGTCGCGTATTGCGAGCAGCTCACTTTCGTGGCGCCCTGCATCTGTCGTTCCAGATCGTACGTGACCGTCTTCTTCGCGATTGTCTTTTCGATGCCGTCCTCGATCATCTTGGCGGCCTCGTCCCAGCCCATATACTGGAGCATCAGCACTGCTGATAAGAGCAGCGAACCGGGATTGGACATATCCTTGTCGGCATACTTCGGCGCGGTGCCGTGAGTCGCCTCAAACAGTCCGATGAAATCACCGATATTGGCGCCCGGCGCCATGCCGAGCCCGCCGACCTGCGCCGCGCAGGCATCGGAGAGATAGTCGCCGTTCAGATTCGGTGTCGCGACGATATCGTATTCGTCGGGGCGAAGAAGAATCTGCTGGAACATCGAATCGGCAATACGGTCCTTGACGAGGATCTTTCCCGCCGGAACCTTGCCGCCGAATTGATTAAAGACCTCGTCCTCAGTGACGATGAACTGGCGGAATTCTTTCTTGGCGACCTCGTATCCCCAGTCACGGAACGCGCCTTCGGTGAACTTCATGATGTTCCCTTTGTGCACGAGCGTGACCGACGAGCGCTTCTTATCGATGGCGAATTGAAGCGCTTTGCGAACGAGGCGCTTGGTGCCGGTCGCCGAGATCGGCTTGACGCCGATACCCGAATCGGTCCGGATTTGCGTCTTCATCGTCTTGTTCAGAAAAGTGATGACTTTTTTGACTTCCTTCGAGCCCTTCTGCCATTCAATTCCCGCGTAGACATCTTCGGTGTTTTCGCGGAAGATCGTGACATTGAGTTTCTCCGGATGCACCACGGGTGACCCGACTCCGGTAAACCAGCGCACGGGACGCACGCAGGCATACAGATTCATCACCTGACGCAGCGTCACATTGAGCGACCGGAATCCGCCGCCGACCGGAGTCGTGAGCGGACCCTTGAGCGCGACAATGTGCGCCTTGATGGCAGTGAAAGTCTCTTTGGGCAGCCATTCGCCATACAGTTCGTTGGCCTTCTCGCCGGCGTAGACATCCATCCAGTGAATCTGGCGCTGGTTCTTGTAGGCCTTGGTCACCGCCGCATCGACAACCCGACGGGTCGCCGTCATAATATCGCGGCCGATACCGTCGCCCTCGATCACCGGAATGATCGGATTGTTCGGAACGACGAGTTTCTTATTCTTGACCGTAATGCTCGCACCGTCTTTGGGCACTACGATGTGTTTGTATTTGGGCATGACTTCTCCTCTTAGTACCCGAGAATCTTCAAGTGTTCTTTGTAGGTCGAGGCCGACTTCTGCAGCGAGCCCAGTTCGTTGGCATCGAGCTTCAGATCGAGAATCTTTTCGACGCCGTTGGCGCCGAGCACCACCGGCACGCCGATGTACATTTCGGAAATGCCGTATTGTCCGGTCAAGTAGGCCGAAGCCGGCAAAACTTTCTTTTCATCGAGCAGCACCGCACGGCACATATCAACACTGGCCGCCGCCGGAGCATAGTAAGCCGAACCGGTCTTGAGCAGGCGGACGATTTCACCGCCGCCGTCGGCCGTGCGATCGCAAATCGCTTTGATGCGTTCAGCCGAGATTAACTCGCCGATTGGAATACCGGCAACAGTCGAGTAGCGCGGAAGCGGGACCATTGTGTCGCCATGACCGCCCAGCACCATCGCCTGCGTGTCACTCATCGCTACACCCAGCTCCATCGCTACGAAGGCGCGGAAACGAATCGAATCGAGCACGCCCGCCTGACCGAACACCCGATTTGTCGGGAAACCGGTCTTCTTCATCATGTGGAATGTCATCAGGTCGAGCGGATTGGACACGACAATCACAAACGCCTTCGGGCAATACTTCTTGATGTTGTCGGCGACCGTGCCGACGATCTGCGCGTTCATGTTGAGCAGGTCTTCGCGGGTCATGCCGGGTTTGCGCGGAAGTCCGGCGGTGACGATCACGATATCCGATCCCTCGAAATCTTTGTAGTCATTCGTGCCGACCACTTTGGCATTGTAGCCGCGCACCGGTCCTGCCTGGGTCAGATCGAGAGCTTTCCCTTGCGGGACGCCTTCAAGAATGTCAAGCAGGACGACATCGGCCATGTTGGCTTCGGCCAGGTACATGGCGCAACTGGCGCCGACATTTCCGGCTCCGACTACGGCGATCTTGCGATTCATACTTTCCTCCACATCATATCGATGGTATCAATTGTTATGTTGAACTAAGACTGTGTGCCCGGCATTGCGCACAACCGCGACTCGTCCCCCAAAGCCAAGGCGGGCGCTCAAATACATTTCAAGATCCTTTATTTTTTCATAGAACACATGGTGAGTAGTCTCGGCCGGGAGGTCTGTGTATATCCCGACCAGAATTCTCCCCGACATCGCATTTACGCGAGACAACTTGTGCGAACCGAAGCGAGCCACGCCGTCTTTGGCCTGATTGCGCGCCCGATCCCAGATTTCGGCCAATTTGTAGAAGTGCTCCGAGCCGATGCCACTCTTGCAGGCGGCGACTACTATGCACGCGCCGCCGTCGCGTACCGACGTCTGACAATTTTCGAGCGCCTTCTGTACTTGATAGAGA
The DNA here is from genome assembly GCA_964455535.1 of uncultured Ignavibacteriales bacterium. Classification (GTDB taxonomy): domain Bacteria; phylum Zixibacteria; class MSB-5A5; order GN15; family FEB-12; genus JACRAV01. Next base: position 22,436 of record CAYVWS010000009.1, read on the forward strand.
TTGTCCTCCAGCGGCGGCAAGAGTTCGCACAAGGTGATATCGTACGGCTCTTCGAATTCACACGCATAAATCCGCCGCGCCAGCTCGGCGCCCTCGTGAAAAGTATCACGAAGATTCCCACAAAAAATGCCGGCAATGGTGTCGGAAGAATCCATCACTACCTGAATTGAAAGGACTTTCGATAAATCAATCAGCGTAAGAAGTGAATCAAGATGGGTTGCGACCGGATTGCGGTCGAGTTTCATCGGCTGTGCGGCGAGCGAATCAGCCATATTGTGATTTCGCTCGATAGTCTTCAAGTCGCAGATACCGGGGAATATTCCCTTTCGTCCGCCGGTGAACCCGGCAAAGTAATGCGGTTCGATAGAGCCGATAACGATCACTCTTTCATGCTCGGCAAACAACTTGTTGAGCCAGACGGTCTCCCCGAAGCGATCTTTGCCGACGGGCGACATCGAAGCTTGGTTCTTTGCGTCATGGTACACGACGCGCGATTTCACCCGATCATACAAGCGGCCGAATATTGCTCGGCAATGCGCCTCGGTCGGGGCTGAATGAGCTCCCGTCGCAATCAAGAATGTCGCCCGTTCGATAACGAGCGGAGAAATGTGTGAAAGCCAATCGAGGACTCTGGCAGTAGGCGTATTGCGATACCCGTCATTGACAATAACCAACGGAGGCGCAGTCAGGAACTGCTCGAGCTTGGCAGAAACAAGCGCCAACCGGAACTGTTCGATGTCGGCTGGATTCTTGGCCAACTCGGCCCGGAATTCGTCGCACACCACGCCATCCGGCACGCACACCGAAAGCTCACCGCCGCCGTAAGCCAACTTGATTACACCTGCCATGCCGTTCCTATATCTTCACTCTCAGGCAAAGAAGAAGGCAATTTCGTTTCTGGCGTTGGCGTCGGAATCAGACGCGTGCACCGAGTTCTTCTCGATGTCGACTGCGATCTCATAGCGAAGCGTGCCACAGGCCGCCTTTTCCGGATTGGTCGCGCCGATCAGGGTGCGAAGATCATCGACGGCGTTTTCTTTTTCAAGAACCATCGGCACCACCGGACCGGAGGTCATGAATTCAACCAAGCTGTCCAAAAACGGCTTGCCCTCGTGGACCGCGTAGAACTTCCGCGCCTGTTCTTTGGTCAGACGCACCATGCGCATTTCCACGACCGTGAACCGGGCCTTTTCGAGCCGGTTGACGACATGGCCTATCAGGTTGCGCTTTGTGGCGTCGGGTTTGACAATAAGTAGAGTACGACTCATTTCTTCCTCTGGGCTTTGAGTTTGGCGGCCTCACGAAATCCGATTTCGACCGCTTTGCGATTTTTGTCCTCGGTTCCGCGCGGCGCGCGCGACAGGACGATCTGCTCAAGCGCCTCGCGCGAGACGATACCGGTAATCTCGGCGATCGCCGCCAGCGCGATCACATTCGCGACCATGATATGGCCGCACTCTTCGCGCGCCATGCGAGTAAACGGCAGACCGTAGTAGTCTTTGGACGGAACATGCGTGACCAACGTGTCGTCGACCACCAAAATGCCGTTGTCTTTGAGCGCGGAGAAATAGCTATCGAGCGCTTCCTGAGTCATCGCCAGCAGCAAGTCGAGCTTGATCGCCTTGGGATAGTAAATTTCGCCGTCGGAAACGACGACATCGGCTTTCGATGCGCCGCCACGGGCCTCGGGGCCATACGACTGCGTTTGCGCCACACTCTTGTTCGAGCCGGCGCCAATTGCATCGCACAGAATCACCGCCGCGAGGATCATTCCCTGCCCGCCCGATCCCGAAAGGCGAATCTCGAACCGGTCGGTGGGTAGTTTGATTTTGTCCATCAGGTTGTTCATGAACGGCCTCCCTGACGGACATCAAGCACTTTCTGGTACTCATCGCAGAATTCAGTGCGCGCTTTGTCTTCGTACAAAGTTCCGATGACGTGCTTGCCTCTGAGTTCTTCAGGTGACATGGTCTGCGCTTTGCCGAGCATCACCGCGTTTTCTTTGAACGAGTTCACCATCGCTACCGCATCGCCTTGCTTGTTCAAGCGGCCAAAGTAGGTGTGGCAGTTCGAAATCACTTCCAGCAGCGAGAACCCTTTGTGCTCAATCGCCGACATGATCATTTTCTCCATCTGCGGCGCGTGGAAGACAGTCGTACGTCCCACAAAGCTCGCTCCGGCGGCTTCGGCCAATTTGCAGGGATCGAACTGCTTTTCGGCATTGCCGTAAGGAGTCGTGGTCGAAAACGCTCCGGCCGGAGTAGTCGGTGAGCCCTGACCGCCCGTCATGCCGTAAATATGATTGTTAATCAGAATCGTCGTGATATCTATGTTTCGACGGCAGGCATGAATGAAATGATTGCCGCCGATCGCCAGCGCGTCACCGTCGCCGGTGATCACGATCACCTTCATTTTCGGCTGAGCGAATTTCACTCCGGTCGCAAAGGCCAGCGCCCGGCCATGGGCGGTGTGCAGCGAATTAAAATCGAGATAGACCGGCATACGGCTGGTGCAGCCGATACCCGATACACAGGCGACCTCATCGCGCGAGTAGCCGAGCTTGTCGATAGCGCGAATGAGTGCGCTCATCACGATGCCATTGCCGCATCCGGGACACCAGACCGACGGGAATTTCTTCTTGGGCCGCAGATATGAGAGGATCACATCCGACCGCTGTTTTTCGGCGACTGCCATTAGAGCACCTCCTGAAGCTTTTCAAGCAACTGCATCGGCGTCAGAATGTCGCCGTCGTATCTTTGCACGGTGTGAATCTTTTTCTCGCGCGGCAGAACCCGCTCGATCTCGGTCACCATCTGCCCCATGTTGAGTTCCGCCACGATGACCGATTTGCATCGCGCAGTCAGTTCCCGAATCTGTTTGTCCGGGAAGGGCCAGATCGTGTAGAGTTGAACCACGCCGACTTTCACTCCCGCCTGACGGGCCAGCGAGGCCGCCTGCAAGGCCGAGCGGGCCACCGAACCGTAGGCGATGAAAGCGATCTCGGCATCATCCATGAACTCTGTCCGAATCTTGGTGATCTCGTCGGTGTAGTTCATGATTTTGTTGCGGAGTTTGTCGAGCTTGGGGAAAATCTCATCGGCACGGTTGGTTGAAAATCCCATCGTGTCATGAGTAAGGCCGGTCACATTGAACCGATACCCTTCCCCGTACGACGCCATCGGTGACACCAAATTGGGCGTCATCGCGAACGGCTCAAACTGGTCGGGGGGAACAGTCGGTTTCACGCGGTTGAATATTGGGACCGAACCCGGCTCCGGCAACGCGATCAATTCGCGCATGTGGCCGATGACTTCGTCCATCAACACCGTCACGGGTGTGCGGAACCGCTCGGCCAGATTGAAGGCGCGGATCGTTTCAGTGACGGCATCGGCTACAGTCGACGGCGCGACGGCAATTGCGGTGTAGTCACCGTGCGTACCCCAGCGGGCCTGCATCGTGTCGGATTGGCTTACCTTGGTAGGTAGCCCAGTCGATGGTCCGCCGCGCTGGACGTTGACAATCACCAGCGGCGTTTCGGTGATATAGGCATATCCGATCAGTTCGACCATCAATGAGTAGCCGGGACCCGAAGTCGCGGTCATGGCCTTTCGTCCCGACACCGATGCGCCGATGGCGGCGGCGATAGACGCAATCTCGTCTTCCATCTGGATAAACCGGCCACCGGTCTTGGGAAGTTCACGCGCGCTGCCCTCGGCTAATTCAGTCGAGGGTGTGATCGGGTAGCCGGCGAAGAAATCCATCCCGGCGTAAAGCGCTCCCTGAACACAGGCGATATTTCCCTGGAGTAATTTGCGTTGTGTTTTTGCCATAGTGTCTCCCTTACTTCGCTTTCGAGACAATGGCAAAATCCGGGCAGTGCACCCAGCAAATCGTGCATTGGGTGCAGGCCTCGGGTCTGGCCTGAATCGGTTTCCCGTCGCGATCGGGCTCAAACACCTGAGTGGGACACATGGCAATGCACAAATTGCAGGCCTTGCACCACGTCAGATTGATCGCCAGCGGCAGGTTGTCTTTGGAAAACCCATATTTGTTCTTGGCGGCAGGTTTGGCTTCCGCCTCGCCTGCATTGCCGGGGGCATTCATATCGTCTCCTTTTTTCGATATATACTCAACTCAAACTCACATTCACTTTTTGCGCGGCGCAACTTTCTTCTTGGACGCGGCCGCTTTCTTAGGCGCCTTCTTCGCCGGAGCGTTCTTGGCGCCGCCTCGCGTGGCCTTCGCCGCGAACTTCTTGATCTGCTCCTTTAGCAGCATCGGGATTTCCGTCGGCGAACCGGCCACCGGAATTCCGACCGCATTCAGCGCCTCGATTTTTCCTTTCGCCGTTCCCGATCCACCGGACACGATCGCGCCGGCATGACCCATGCGCTTGTCGGCCGGAGCAGTTTGACCGGCAATGAACGACACCACCGGCTTGGTGACATGCTTCTTGATAAACGCCGCAGCGGTTTCTTCGTCCGAGCCGCCGATTTCGCCGATCATCACAATCGATTTGGTTGCCGGATCGGATTCGAATGCCTCAAGACAATCGATGAAATTGGTGCCGATGATCGGATCGCCGCCGATGCCGATGCACGAAGTTTGTCCCATATCGGCCTGGGTCAACGCCCAGATCGCTTCGTAGGTGAGGGTTCCTGAGCGCGAGACCACACCAACCGGGCCCTTTTTCACGATGGTACCCGGCATGATGCCGACTTTCGCCAGGTCAGGCGAAATAAGGCCGGGACAGTTCGGCCCGATCAGGCGCGCGCCTTTGGATTTCACATACTGCACTGCCTTGAGCATGTCGTTAGCCGGCACGCCTTCAGTGATGCACACGATCAATTTGATGCCCGCATCGACGGCTTCGTAAATTGCGTCGGCGGCAAACGCCGGCGGTACATAAATGATCGACGAATTGGCGTCGGTCGCGGCGACCGCTTCTTCCACCGAATTGTACACCGGAATACCGGCGACTTTGGAGCCGCCCTTGCCTGGTGTCACACCGGCAACCACATCGGTGCCGTATTTCTTCATTTGCTCGGCATGGAACGCGCCGTCGCGGCCCGTGATTCCCTGCACCACCAGCTTGGTCTTTTTGTCTATGAATATTGCCATGATGTTTTCTTATGCCTCCGCCTTTGCCATTTCGATGGCCGTCTTGACCGCCTCATCGAGGGTGTTGGCCGTGGGAAGTTTCATTCCGGCCAGAATCTTGGTCGCTTCCTTTTCGTTGGTGCCGGTCAGGCGAATCACTACAGGTACGCGCGGCTTCAGTTCGTTGAATGCCGCCACGATGCCATTGGCGACATCGTCGAGCCGGGTGATCCCGCCGAAAATATTGAACAGAATCGCTTTGACGTTCTTGTCGGAGAGAATAATCTCAAGCGCCGCGACCACTTTGCGCGGATTGGAAGAGCCGCCGATATCCAAAAAGTTGGCCGGCTCGCCGCCGTAGCGTTTCACCAGATCCATAGTTGCCATTGCAAGCCCAGCGCCGTTGACCACACACCCGATGTTGCCGTCGAGTTTGACAAACGACAGATCGGCCTCGCGGGCTTTGACTTCTTCGGGAACTTCGGCGTCAGTGTCGCGCATTGCTGCGATTTCCGGCTGGCGATAGAGCGCGTTGTCGTCGATGTTCAATTTCGCATCGAGTGCGATCACATTTCCGCCGGGCGTCGTCACCAGCGGATTGATTTCCGCAAGCGTGGCGTCGGCTTTCCAGAAGACGTCGTAGAGTTTCATGATTATGTCGGTCGCCTGACGCACCTGCCCCGGATCGCGATACAGCTTGTAAGCCAGATTGCGCGCCTGATATGATTTCAGGCCGTACATCGGGTCCACCCACAGCTTGTGAATTTTCTGCGGCGTCTTCGCGGCCACTTCTTCGATGTCGACGCCGCCTGCCGCGGACACCATGATCACCGGCTTCTGGGCGGCGCGATCGACGATAATGCCGACATACGACTCGGACAGAATTTCCTCGGCGGCCGTCACGAGGACTTTCTTGACTTTCAGTCCTTTGATGTCCATTCCAAGAATTTTGGTCGCCAGAACTTGTGCCGCTTCGGCGTTTTCGGCGTACTGCACACCGCCGGCCTTGCCACGACCGCCGACATGGACCTGCGCTTTCACCATCACCGGCTTGTTTACTTTGCGCGCAATCTCCACTGCTTCGTGCGGCGTTGTCGCGATATCTCCCGGCGGAACCGGGATTCCCGATTTGGCGAAAATCTGTTTCGCCTGATATTCATGCACTTTCATCGAACAGTGCCTTTCTGATTATTGAAATCATCACGTTGACATAACTCTTCGTAGTAAGCGCGCGCCAACTCTGTCATCTTGTCGCGCGTGTTGACACTCGGATCATCCAGCGCCTGATCGAGCAAGTACGCAAGTATCTTTCCGATCGCCGGTCCCGGCTCAATCGAGAACAACGTCATCAGATCGCGGCCTTTGACGGCCAGATCGGAATACCCAAACGGCGGCTTCTTGGCCAGCTCCGCTCGAATGGCGGCTTCGAACTGATCGACATCGTCGGTCTTGCCCCCCATACCCTGGCCCTCGACGTCAGCGCGACGCAGATCGAGCAGATCAAAAATCAAATCCGTCCCGACTCGTTTCACCAGTCGACGCAGCCCTTTGTCGGTCACATCAGTGGTAAACATATGCCGCTCAACCAGCGTTGACACTTCGTCGGTCAGGTCCTGCGGGTAGCGGAGCCGACGCATCACATCGACCCCCGCCCGCGCGCCGGTGACTTCGTGACCGTAAAACGTGGCGCGATTTTCGGGAGCCGGACGTTTCGCCTGCGGCTTGCGAATATCGTGAAAGAGCGCCGCGAGGCGAATCCGAAGATTTCTCGGCGCGGCATCAATCACATGCAGAGTGTGTTCGAAGACATCGTATTTGTGATACGGTCCCGGTTGATCGACCCCGACACACAAGTCAAGTTCGGGAAGTATGAGCTTCAACAAGCCGGTCTTCTGCATCAGGCGAAAACCAATCGATGGCTTGTCAGCGAGCGAGAGGAGCTTGTTGAGTTCTTCGGCGATTCGTTCGGCTGACACTGATTTGATAAGTCCGGCATGAGTGGTCATTGCCGCAAGCGTGCCGGGCTCGATCCCAAATTCGAAACGGGCGGCGAACTGCACGGCGCGGAGCATCCGCAGCGGGTCTTCTTCGAATGATCTTTCCGATGTCATCCGAAGTGTGCGGGCCGCAAGGTCTTTCTGCCCGCCGAGCGGGTCGACTATCGCCTGATCGGATAGCGACAGCGCCATCGCATTGATCGTAAAATCGCGGCGAACCAAATCTTCTTCGACTGATAGATCGGGGTCGAAACTGACTTCGAAATCTTTGTGCCCAACCCCCGTCGAGTGTTCTTTGCGCGGGAGCGCAATATCAAGAGTGTGCGGCTCGCCGTCGACAAAGCGGGTGAATTTGATCACGCCGAAACTCTTGCCGACCAGTTCAACGCGGCCATGCGGCTTTAATAGTCTGGTGAGCTGATCGAACGGGATGCCCGTGACAAGGTAGTCGCGATCTTTCGACGTGGTATCAATTCCGAGCAGTCGGTCGCGGACCACGCCGCCGACCTCGTAGACTTTTCCGGATTGACAGATCGTCTGCACAACTTCCTCTGGTAACGCACTCATGATTAATCGGGCACGATCCTCGTGCCTGCCTCGCCGACCAGCGCCTTGCGGGCGTTGGCAAAAGAGGAGATCGCTACTACTTTTCCGCCGCGCGAAATGAACTCAATCGCAGCGTCGACTTTAGGTCCCATCGACCCGGCGGGAAAATGCTTCTCATCTCGGAATTTCTTTAGTTCAGATAGCCGACACTCGTCCAGTTCTTCTTGTTCGGGCTTGCCGTAATTGATCGCGACTTTGTCGACCGATGTCAGAATGCACAGCACTTCCGCGCCGATCTCTCGCCCCAGCACCGCCGAGCCGAGATCTTTGTCGATCACTGCATCCATTCCTTCAAGCAATCCACGATTGTCGATGTACACGGGAATCCCGCCGCCGCCGGTGGCGACGACAATCACTCCCGAATCCACGAGGTTGCGAATCACCTCGGCATTGACCGCCTTGAGCGGCTTTGGCGACGGTACCACTCGTCGCCAGCCGCGGTCGGCGTCCTTCTTCATCTGCCATCCGCGCGTCTGCGAAAAAATGCGCGATTCTTCTTCCGTGTAAAACTGGCCGACAAATTTGGTGGGATTGGCGACTGCCGGATCGTGCTCGTCAACAAGCATCTGGGTGATCACCGTCACCACGGGACGGTTAATCCCTTCCTGCTTGAGACGATTTTGAAGCGACTGTTCGATCATATATCCCATGCCGCCTTCGGTGTCGGCCACCAGTACACCCAGCGGGAGTATCGGGGCCTTGCCGCGCGCCAGTTCGATCCGCAGGAGGGCATTTCCTACCTGCGGACCATTCCCGTGAGTGACCGCCAGGTTGTATCCGTCGCGCGCCAGTTCGATAATGCCGTCAAGCGATTTCCGCGTGTTGGCAAACTGGTTCGCAATCGTGTCCTCCTGGCCCGGTTGGGTGATGGCGTTTCCACCCAGCGCGACCACTGCTGTCTTACGGTGCGGTGTCATCGCACGTGTCTACTCAAACTGCGGTCGGGCCTTAGCGGCGACGACCAGCTTTCTTCTTTGCCGGCTTCTTCGCGCCGCTTTTCTTGCGACCGAATTTCGCGCCAAGAACTGTCATCAGATTCGGCTCGCCCAGTTCCTGCAGATCATAAAAGACCCGCACTGAGGGTTTGTTGATCTTGACGATCTTACCCAGATCAATCGGCGTCGCGATCACGACCAAGTCACACTTGGCTTTGTTGATCGTGTCTTCGAGATCTTTGACCTGCTTGTCGCCATATCCCATCGCAGGAAGCAGGATGCCGATATCGGGGTACTTTTCATACGTCGCCGCAATCGAGCGCACCGCGTACGGACGCGGATCGACCAGTTCAGCTGCGCCGAATCGCTCGGCCGCAACCACACCGGCGCCATATTTCATCTCGCCGTGAGTGAGTGTCGGGCCGTCTTCGACAACCAGCACTTTCTTGCCGCGCAGAGCCGACGCATCCGACACCTGAATCGGCGAGGCGCCGTCAATGACGATGGCATTCGGATTGTAAGTCGCGATGCTTTGGCGAACTTCGGAAATCGATTCCGGATCGGCCGAATCGATCTTGTTGATCACGATCACATCGGCCATGATCAGATTGTTCTGGCCGGGATAATAGGTCCGCTCATGACCGGGGCGATGCGGATCGACTACGGTGATATGCAGATCGGGGGCGTAAAACGGCATATCGTTGTTGCCGCCATCCCACAGGATGACATCGGCTTCTTTTTCCGCCTGACGAATAATCACTTCGTAATCGACACCGGCATAGACGGTGATGCCGTTCACAATATGCGGCTCGTACTCTTCCCTCTCCTCAATCGTGCAGTTGTGCTTGACGAGGTCTTTGAGCGAACCGAACCGCTGACAGATTTGCTTGGTCAGGTCGCCGTACGGCATGGGGTGACGTATCGCCACCACCTTTTTGCCGAGCTCCTGAAGCGTCTTGGCGACTTTGCGCGTTGTCTGCGATTTACCGCTTCCGGTACGTACCGCGCAGACCGCCACTACCGGCTTTTTCGACTTAATCATCGTCGGACGCCCGCCCTCGACCGCGAAGCGCGCTCCGGCCGCCATCACATGCGCGGCCTTCTCCATGACGTACTGATAAGAAACGTCTGAGTACGAAAAGATCACTTCGTCGATCTTGTGCAGCTTGATCAGATCATACAACTCCGACTCGGGATGAATCGGAATTCCTTTCGGATAAAGCTTTCCGGCCAGCTGCGCCGGATACTTGCGACCGTCGATATCGGGAATCTGCGTCGCCGTGAACGCAACGACTTCAACTGAATCGTTGTCACGATATAGTGTGTTGAAATTATGGAAGTCGCGGCCGGCCGCACCCATGATTATGACTTTCTTTCGTGAGTTCATCTTCTTTTTCTCCTGACTGTTACTGGTTCTTGTTTCCACTCTCGCTGCCGCACAGTCGGGAGATTATATCGACGACGACAACCAGATGAACTGCACCATCCGGTCGGGCGGAATTTCATATCGGGGCGGTCGCTTCATGTTTTCGTCTTCACACTACTGATTATCGATTTGCGCTCTCTGGATTCGGCCCGAGAAATCGACATAGACCGATTTCCATTCGCTGTAGACATCGAGAGCCGCGGTGGCCGCCTCGCGGTGACCGTTGCCGGTCTCTTTCGTGCCGCCGAACGGCAGGTGTGTCTCGGCGCCGATGGTCGGAGCGTTGACATAGAAAATACCGGTGTAGACATCGCGCATTGCGCGGTAGGCCTTGTTGATATCTTGCGTATAAATCGAGGCCGACAGACCGTAGATCGTGTCGTTGGCCATCTCGACCGCCTGATCGAATGTCTCAAATGAACCGATACTCAGTACCGGGCCGAAAATTTCTTCTTTCCACAGGCGCATATTCTGGGTCACGCCTCCGAAAATGGTCGGCTGAACGAAATACCCTTTGTCGTACGCGCCGCCGGTCAGGCGTTTGCCGCCGGTGAGAAGCTTCGCGCCTTCGTTCTTTCCGATTTCGATATACGAAAGAACAGTGTCAAGCTGACCCTGATTGATGCACGGTCCCATCTGAGTCGATTCTTCAAGCCCGTTGCCAACTTTCAATTTTGAGGCCCGTTCAACCAACTGCTGTGAAACTCTGTCCACGACACTCTTGTGGCAAATTAACCGGCTTGTCGCCGTGCAACGCTGGCCGGTCGTGCCGAACGCTCCCCACAGCACGCCCTCGACCGCGAGTTCGACATCGGCGTCGTCCATCACGATCTGCACGTTCTTGCCGCCCATTTCGAGACACGAATGTTTGAACTTGGCGGCGCAACCGGTCGACACTTTGCGGCCGATCTCAGTCGAGCCGGTGAACGATACCAGGTCGACGCGCGGGTCGCCGGTCAGGATCTCG
>CAYVWS010000010.1:0-33463 GCA_964455535.1 uncultured Ignavibacteriales bacterium
CTTGTTTGCGGGCTCGCGTAACGTGAAGAATTGCAATTAGTTGGCGTGAAGAAATGGCCGTAGGAAAAGGCGGCTCAATCGGCTGCCTGGCCTGTCTCAGCGAGTTCTATTGACAGGGGGGCGCTTGCCAATTAGCTTTCGGTGCGATGACTCAATGGCGCTCTCTCAATGATCTTCTGAAATAGCCGATAATCAATTATACATCATATAGTTAAAAGGAAACCTGTGCCTCCGTTTTCAGAGCTTAAGCGAACCAAAACCTGTGGACAGTTGCGACCTGCCGATATTGGCGCCGAGGTCCGGCTCAACGGCTGGGTTAACTCATACCGAAATCTGGGCGGAGTGCTCTTTTTAGATTTGCGTGACCGGTACGGAATCACGCAGGTCACTCTGGATCCCAAACAACTCGATCAAACACAATTTGCCGAGGCGGAACGCGCCCGGTCGGAATTTGTCGTGGCGGTGCGCGGTGTGGTGCAGAGGCGACCCGACGGCACCATCAACACCAAGCTGTCGACCGGTGAAATCGAAGTTGCCGTGCGCGAATTTTTCATAGTGTCCGAATCCAAAACGCCGCCGTTTGAAATAACCGAATCGGCCATCGCCAACGAACAACTGCGGCTGGAATTCCGCTACCTCGATTTGCGCCGCAAACCGCTGCAGGAGAATTTGCGGATTCGCCACGAGGCGTCTATCGCGGTGCGCAATTATTTGTCGAGTGTCGGATTCTACGAAATCGAAACGCCGCTGTTGATTCGCTCTACTCCCGAAGGCGCGCGCGACTATGTCGTGCCGAGTCGGGTACAGCCGGGGAAATTTTACGCTCTGCCGCAATCGCCGCAACTGCTGAAACAAATCTTAATGGTCTCCGGCTACGACAAGTATTTCCAATTAGCTCGCTGTCTGCGCGATGAGGATCTGCGGGCCGACCGTCAGCCGGAACACACCCAGATTGACATGGAAATGTCGTATGTCACGCCCGAAGATGTCTGGACCACGGTCGAGGGAATGCTCAAAGATGTCTTCTGCAAAGTACTCGGCGTGAACATCGAGACACCGTTCCCGCGCCTGAGCTACGACGAAGTGATGAATCGCTGGGGGATCGACAAACCCGATCTACGCTTCGGCATGGAAATCTGCGACCTGACCGAAATCGCCGGCAAGTCGGCATTCAAAGTCTTCGTCGACAATGTCGCCTCTGGTGGGGTCGTGAAAGGCATCGTGCTTAAGGGCGGCGCGAGTTACTCGCGCAAGCAGATTGACGAACTGACTGAAAAGGCCAAATCTTTCGGCGCGGGCGGTCTGGCCTATGTACTCCGCACTGACACCGAAGACACGTCGCCGAGTCTCCAATATGTCGGCGAAGACGGCAAGAACTCGCTTTGCGCAAAAGCCGGCGCCGAAAAAGGCGACGCGCTTTTCATTGTCTCGGACAAAAAGCTTAAGACCGAGACAATTCTCGGCCAATTGCGTTTGCATCTGGGGCGCGAGCATAAACTCATGAAACCCGGCGAATTCAAGTGTCTTTGGGTGACGCAGTTCCCGATGTTCGAGTTCAACGAAGAATCAAACCGGTTCGACGCTATGCACAACATCGTGTCGCACCCGAGATTTGAAGATCTATCGCTCATCGACGAGGGCTTTTCGTCGACATTGCACGGCACCGATTTGGCGCACCCGTGGCGAAAAGCACGAGCCCTGCAATATGACATCGTGATTAACGGCTGGGAAATCGGCTCGGGTGGACAACGTATCAATCGCCGCGATTTGCAGGAGAAAATCCTCTCAATTCTCGGCATCGACAACCAACGGGCCGACCGGATGTTCGGCTTCCTGCTGCGCGCCCTCGAATACGGTGCGCCGCCGCATGCCGGTATTGGCATGGGTTTTGACCGCCTGGTCACGCTCATGGTTGGTACTGATTCGATTCGCGATGTCATCGCCTTTCCCAAGACGGCTCAGGCGATTTCGCTTATGGACAACTCGCCCTCTCCAATTGAGCAGGAGCTGCTGGATGAACTGGGCCTGATTGTCAAGGGAGAATAGCCGGCAGGGATTGCCATGGCCAATAATACACCGTCCGACATAGCTACCCGCACCTATTCAGTCGAAGGTATCGACCAACGTCTGCTCTTTGGTCAGGCCGATTCGTTTCTGCGCATCATTGAGTCGCGCTTTGACATTCAGATCGTCGCCCGCGGAGATCGGGTGATGCTTGAGGGCTCGCCCAAAGCCGTTGATCAGGTCGTGCAGCTGTTGAATGATCTGGTCAAACGTCTTCGGCAAGGCGACTACATTACCGACCAGTACCTGAATTATTCCATAGCAATGGTGCTGGAAAATGGTCAGGGGCCGGCCGAGAGTATTTCCACCGAAGCTCTTCTGACCAGCGCGCTCAAAAAAGCCATCAAGCCCAAAACCATCGGTCAGACTCGATACGTCGAGGCAGTCGACAAACGCGACATCGTGTTCGCAATCGGACCGGCCGGTACCGGCAAGACCTATCTGGCCGTAGCAATGGCAGTTGCCGAACTAAAAGCGAAACGTGTCAACAGGATTGTCTTCACCCGCCCGGCAGTCGAGGCGGGGGAGTCGCTCGGATTTTTGCCCGGCGACATTCGCGCCAAAGTCGATCCCTATCTGCGTCCGGTCTACGACGCCCTCTACGACATGATGCAGCCCGACAAGATTCGCAGTTTGCTTGAAGTCGGCATCATTGAAATCGCACCGCTGGCCTTTATGCGCGGGCGTACCTTAAACGAAGCGTTTGTCGTACTCGACGAAGCACAAAACACGACCAGCGCCCAGATGAAGATGTTCCTAACGCGCATCGGCGAAAAATCCAAAGCCGTCATCACCGGCGATGTCACCCAGATTGATCTGCCGGACAAACACACCTCCGGTCTGGTCAAAGTGCAGAAGATTTTGTCGGGCATCGACGGCATCGAGTTTGTCTATCTCACCGAAAAAGACGTGATTCGTCATCGTCTGGTACAGAGCATCATCAAGGCGTACGAGCGCCACGAAACCAGCCGTCGGAAACAATAGCGGTAGCGGGCCGCTCTATGTTTACGCTATTACGAAAAATCAAACGCGCTATTAAGCGGGTACTCAAAGTCCAGACCATCAGTCGGCAGCGAACCGAGCTGTCTAAGGGTTCGCTGGTTGTGAAATACGCGGTCTTGGCGGCGGCGGCTGCATGTATAGGAATACTGTACCCCGGCAAGTATGACATTCTTCCGCTCGATGTCCCGCGGGTCGGGGCAATCGCCTCTGACAATGTCATTGCCCCGTATCCGATCATTGTGCAAAAATCAGAGCGTGAGCTGGCCGATGAGCAGGAACTGGCTATCGCACAGATTCCGCTGGTTTTAGACGAAGACTCGACTGTAACGACTTCGGTTCTGGTACAACTTGAACGCTTTGTGCGGGTCGCCGATTCACTCAGGCGCAAAACACAAAGCGGGAAAGAGGCCGACGCCTTTGAAACCCTGACGCTGCGATTTCCGGCGTATAGTCCGTCTGTTATTCAAACCGCCCTTCGCGCTCCGACTGACCTTCAAAAACTTGATTCGGTTGTCCGCGCGGTTTTGTTAAGCGATGTCTATGCAGTCGGCGTCGTCCGACAGATATCCGAACTACTCGAAATCACCAACAAGACAGTCATCGTGCGGCGCGGAGAGAAAGAACTGCTTTACCCTCGCACCAAGATCTCTGATCTGGCTCTGGCCAATGCTCATCTGTTGACTGCACTCAACCGCTGGTCCGGGTCCGATCCGATCGATGTCGAGTTCTACTACCTGGTTGGGCGAGCCCTCATCCAGCCGAATTTGCGGGTGAACCCGCACGAGTACAATCGTCGCGTCAAAGAAGAAATAACCGCTGTCTCCCGGGTGAGTGATTCGGTGGGCACGGGCGATATCATCGTCATGGCCAATCAGCGGGTCGGGGAGCGCGAAGCCGCCATTCTGTCGCAAATGGCGCTCATCGAGCGACATCGCGCTGAAGAAAGTGGCTGGCTGGCCATTGCCATGCCGTATCTGACCCGCATTCTCTTAGTCGCCATCGTACTCGGCGTACTCTACTTGTTCCTGTCGCACTTCCGGCCGGAAATTTTCGCTTCCAATCAGAAGCTGATTGCGATGTTCGGTATTTTGGGAATTCAACTTGCCTGCATTCATCTGGCAGATTTGTTCGGTACTGCTTCCATCTATGTATATCCGGTCGCAATACTGCCGATTATGACATCAGTGCTTTTCGACGCCGAAGTCGGCTTATTCAGCACGGTGGTTCTGGCGCTGCTGTTGGGAGTAACGCACCAGTTTGATTTTTCGACCGCGCTGATGACCACCGCCATTGGTATCCCGGCCTGCTTTGCCTCACAGGGAGTGCGGAGACGCGGACACTTCTACCGCATCATGTTCTTAGTCGCGGCCTCTTATGCGGCTTACATTTTGATTTTCGAATCACTGAGTATCAGTCCGGCCGAAGATCTGCTGGCCGAAGTCGCCTACGGCGCGGCTTCTACTGTTATTTCGATAGGGCTGGTGCTGTTCTTGCTTCCGATATTCGAGTCGGTGTTCAGCATCACGACCGATATCACTCTTCTGGAACTTTCCGATCTGAACAATCCGCTGTTGAAGCGTCTTTCGATCGAGGCCCCGGGCACCTACCACCATTCTATTCAGGTCGGCAATCTCGCCGAAACTGCAACCAAAGCGATCAACGGAAATGCGTTGTTGGCGCGAGTTGGCTGCTACTACCACGACATCGGAAAGATCGAAGTGTCCGAATACTTTGTTGAGAACCAGCTCGGCATCAAGTCGCGACACGAGGCCCTGTCACCGGCGATGTCGGCGATGGTGCTGACCTCGCATGTGAAACGCGGGAGAATGCTCGGCGAAGACGCCGGTATCCCCGACGACGTACTCAACTTCATCGAAGAGCACCACGGCACCATGGTGATGAGCTACTTTTACAATAAGGCGCTCGAACAGGGGGCTGACCCCAGCGTGAAAGACAGATTCCGATATCCAGGGCCGAAGCCGCAGATCAGAGAAACAGGGATCGCGATGCTCGCCGACGCTGTCGAAGCGGCCAGCCGAACTTTGGATGATCCGAAGCCGGCGCGGATCGACGCCTTGATCCAACGCATCATCAATGATCGATTCCAGTCGGGCGAACTGGATGAATGCCCGCTCACGCTTCGTGATCTGGCCAAGATCAAAGAGGCCTTTGCGCACGCGGTGATCGCGTCGTTTCATCAACGTGTGCATTATCCCAAGAAGGACGTTGTCTCGTGAGCGCCCGGATTAATTTGTTCAACGAAAGCGGCCGACGTCTGCCCGCTACTCGTCTCCGCGCTCTGTGTGCCAAAGTATGCGCGGGAGAGGCGCCGTCCGGCTTCAAGTCCCAGATAAACGTTGTCATTACCGACGACGCCGCTATTCGCCGGCTGAACAAAACCCACCGGCGAAAGGACAAAGCGACCGATGTGCTGTCGTTCAATCTGGACAATCCCGAATCGCGCGAATCAGTGTTCGGCGAAATCTATATTTCCGCGCCGACAGCGGCCCGACAGGCAAGCGCCTACGGCGGCACGCTGACCGAAGAGTACCTCCGTCTGGTCTGCCATGGGATCCTGCACTTGTTCGGCTACGATCATCATAACCGTCAGGATGAAAAAGTCATGAAGGCCCGCGAAGAAAAATACCTGGGGTCGAAGAAGTAACGCATGCTATCCATTGTTTCCATATTGATCGTTGTCGCCGCCTATGTGTCGGCCTACATCGTGTCGATCTACGCGCTGGCGATGTACATCGACCCCGATGACCTGAAATCGCTTTTCCCGAAATTAACGCGCCGCCGTCGCGAGCTTTTCGAAAGAATCACCGACGATCCGCGGGTTTTTGTGCAGATCGCCGCTGTCTACAAATCGTTCGCGTTGGTTCTGATCGCCGGGTCGCTCTATTTTCTCCTCGCGGGTGTCGAAAACGGCGATGTACTTCAGGCCCATGTTCGACTGGTCGTTGCGCTGATTGTCGCTTGGCTGCTATTTGTAATCGTGGTGGAATATCTGCCGCGCCTGTCGTCGCGAACGGTATTCGGCCCCCGAACACTCGGAGCGTTCTGGCTGGTGGTACTGATTTATGTGCTCTTCTCGCCGCTGGTCAATTTATACCGAAGATCTCTGGCCAGATCAAATGTGGCGCACCGGGTATCAGAAGAAGACAAAGAGGAAATCGTCGAACGGGCAATCGAAACGCTGGCTGATCACGCCGGCATCGGGGAAGCCATTGTCGAAGACGACGAAAAGGAAATGATCGGACAGATATTCCGGCTCGATCAGACAACAGTCCGCGAAATCATGGTCCCCCGGATTGATATGGTTGCCATTGAGAAGTCCACGAATTTTTCGGCGATTCGCGAGTTGGCGCGTCGCGACGGTCACTCGCGATATCCGGTCTTCGACGGCACCATCGACAAGATCCTCGGCCTGTTGTATATCAAAGATATCTTCAATGACATGCCTCAACCGGGTGAGGTCTTCGAAATTGCAAAGTACCTCCGCCAGCCCTTCCTGGTACCCGAGTCAAAGGTGATTGGCGAGCTGCTGACCGAATTCAAGTCCAACAAGAAGCATATTGCCATTGTCATCGACGAATACGGGGGAGTGGCCGGGCTGATTACGCTCGAGGACATTCTGGAAGAGATCGTCGGCGACATTCAGGATGAGCACGACATTGAAGAAGACGCAGTAGTGGCCCTTGGGGGGGCGGAGTACCGCGTGGAAGGGGGCGTGCTGCTTGATAAGTTTTTGGGCGAGATCGGCTTGGAGTATGAGCACGACGAATTTGAGACCGTCGGCGGGCTTATGTATGACCTGTTTGGGTCGGTTCCGAAAGCCGGCCAGCGCGTTCGTTGGCACAATCTCGACATGGAAGTTCTGCGCCTTCGCGGTCAGCGAATCGTAAGTGTTAAGGTCCGGGTTCTGCCGCTTTCCAACCTCGTCTAAGTCGCCGGCGCAGTTCCTGCGCTTTCTAACTTTCTGCTTGACATATATATCCGCCGACACCATTATAGCAATAGCAGAGACTGCGTCGGACATTGATCGATGCGGTCAATCAGGTCAAAGAAAAGCAAGTGTATTTTGTTTCACATGTGGAGGTTCGTGTGAGAAAAGGCAAAGTCAAGAGATCGGCTGTATGGCTGATGCTTGCCGTGCTCACCACCTGTGTACTTTCAGCCACGGTGATGTCAGGGGAGAACCCCTGGGATTCTGATCACCGTCCTACCCAGTCGGGCTCGCCGGGAGCCAGCAGCGATACGACGTGTCAATCCAACACGAGAATCGTCATGTCAGCTGCCAGCGCGGAAGACAATACCGCCTCGATCGGCGAAAATGGCTGGATGAGAGTCGTCCACCAGGTGCTTATGTTTGTCGCCAGGCACCAGGCCGAGTGGCTGCGATCCTCAGGACATCCGGGGAGTAAACGGTAAGGCGGGTGGTTGACACCCCACGGAGCACGAAGTAGCAGACAGCAATGTAACACTGTAATTGCAACAAACGAGTAATGTACAGTCCCTCACACAGACTCGTCATTGACGACCGACTCCTGGCGGTCGAAGAACTTATCCGCCAGAAGAAGTTCGATCTGGCGCGGCGCGATTTGGCCTTAGTGAAGGCCGAACAGTTTCCAGCTGACAGCGTCGAACTCGGTATCTATCTGTCTCTGTCCGCTGATTGCGCCCTCGAGATTGCCGAGTACCGCAAGGCAATCGAATGCGGTCTCGCTGCCGCGCGACTTCTCTCCGATCAGACTCTCCATGTTCGTTACGGCCGCACGATGCTCACGCTGAGCCGGGCGTACTCATCCTTGGGTGATCTTAAGAACGCCGAGATGCGGGCGCACGATTCGCTCGCGGCGTATCGCCGGACCGACGACGAAAACGGTCAGGTTGACGCGCTCAATGAGCTGGCGCGAATTTCGTATATCCGTACCAATCTCGCCTCGGCCGCTGCCTATCTTAACGATGCGGCCTCGATGGCCAAAACCAATCCTCGCAAGTCGGCGCTTCTGACCGGCAACTTGGGCCGTGTCCGTACCTTCACGGGTCAGTGGGCGCTCGCCGAACAGGATCTCAATACTGCTCTTGAATACAATCGTGCTCATCATCACGATAGTTCTGTCGCTGCCGACCTTGTGTCGCTGGCCCTGATCGGTATCCGCAAACGCGAGTTTGCGTCGGCCGATAAGCGTTTGACCGAAGCGATCACGATTATCGATCGACTTGGCCTGAAGCGCGACCGGATCATTGCCGCCGAATTTGCTGGGGAACTGGCGCTGGAGCGCGGCGACTTCTTCAAAGCGAAATCGATTTTGACCGATGCCTATCATCAGGCCCGCCTCTTGGCTCCCAATTCCGGTTTGGTGTCGCAGGTGAGCCGCCGGTTGGCGGAAGTAGAACTGGCGCTCGATCATGTCGAAGAGGCCGGCAAGTTTGCCAACATCGCTCTGGAAGTGGCCGTCGAGTTGGGCGAAAAAGCCGAAATCGGTCACGCCCGCCGCGTATTGGCGCGCGTGTTTGCCGAGAAGAAGGCGTTCACCGAAGCGTACGAACACGGACGCATTGCCGTAGATTTGTCGCGCGAAGTCGGCGACCCGTTCGATCTGGCTCGCGCGTTATTGACCCTTGGCGAAATCAAAATCACCGGTGGGTCAGACGAGACTGAAAAAATCCGCGCCGCCTTCGATGAAGCCGGTCGCATTTATCGCAAGCTGCATGTCGAGTACGGCGTAGCGATGGCCGAATTCAGGGCCGGTGTGTTTGCCTGCCAAAACGGCGACTTATCGCGCGGATTCAGAAAGCTGAGCCGCTCGGAAAAGACATTCCAGTCGCTTTCGGAAACGTCGCGCGTTAAAGAAGTGCAGCACTTCCTCGCCACTCTGTCCGATCAGGCCGTCGCGCTCTCTATTTCGGACAGTAATCAGTTCAAAGTGTTCGGGCGGCTTTTGTCGCAATCGGAACTCCGGGATCTCAAGTCGGGTCAGATCGAAGAAGTATTGCAGGTGCTGGTGCGTCGCACCGAGGCCAACCGAGCCATCTTGTATTCGCCGCAATCTGAAGAACGGTTGTTGGTCGCTTCATCTGTGCTCAACGCCGGACAGATTCGCCGCTTCACCGAAGGATTCAGAAAAATGCTCGGCGCGGAAATCTCAGCCGACCGACCAACGCTTCGCCTTGACTGCCGTCGCGACCCATACGTTCATGAGCTGTTCGGCGACCAGCCCGATGTCATCGCCAGTGTCATGGTGGTGCCGTTCAAGCTCAACGACCAGACCGACAGCTATCTGTATCTTGACAAGATTTCCGTCGACAACCTGCTCAATCCGTTCGGGCAGGAAGAACTGAATTTCGTCGTCGGATTTTCTGATATCGTCGCCTTCAAGATTGCCGAAGTCCAAAAGCAAAAGCTCTTGGAAGACAACCGTCGCCTCAAAGCCCAGCTTCAGAAAGAAGCGGCGTTCCCGAACTTCATCACCCGCAGTACGGTGATGATGGAAGTTCTGGCGCAGGTGAAGCAGGTTGTCGACTCGAACATCTCGATTTCGATCGAAGGCGAAACGGGGTGCGGCAAAGATCTTCTGGCCCGCGCGATTCATTACAATTCGAACCGCAAAGGCAAACGCTTCATTTCGGTTAACTGTGCTGCACTTCCTGAGACGCTTCTCGAATCGGAATTGTTCGGATATCGCAAGGGGACTTTCACCGGAGCCGACCGTGACAAGCCGGGATTGTTCGAAGAAGCGGATGGCGGTACTTTCTTCTTAGACGAAATCGCTGATATGCCGCTCAATATTCAGGCCAAGATCCTTCGGGTTCTCGAGGCCAAAGAAATAGTCCGTCTGGGTGAATCGAGCCCGCGCAAAGTAGATGTCCGCATTATTTCCGCTACCAACAAAGACCTCAAAGTTCAGATGGCAGCCGGCGCGTTTCGGCAGGACCTCTACTATCGCCTGTCGGCGCTGACGTTCTACCTGCCCGCGCTGCGTCAGCGACGCGAAGATATTCCGCTGCTGGCCTCGCATTTCCTCGAAGGCAGCGAAAAGCGTTTGTCGGTCGGAGCGATGAAGGCACTGGCGGCATACGATTGGCCGGGCAATGTTCGCGAGCTTGAAAATGAAATCAAGAAATCGATTCTTCTGGCCGGCGACCGGAGCGAAATCGATGTCGATGTCCTTTCCTCGAAAGTCTCGGCGCAGTATCAGCCCGAGTTCACGGCCGATACACCGGCCGAACCGGTGAGCGGAGAAATGCTTTTCAGTCGGCAGTATTCGCTTTATGATTTCCTCGCCACGCACGAGCGGCAGTTTATTATTCGCGCCCTCAAAGAGAAGGGCGGAGTCAAAAAGCACGCCGCGGCGGCGCTCAATATTCCCGAGTCGACCCTGCGCCTGAAGATCAAGCAGTACAACATCGATCTGGATCATCTGGACGCGATCAACTAAGTTTTTCGCTTCCTGCTCTTGCCCGGCGCCCTCGCGGCGCTTTTTTTGTGCCTATGACGACGAGTATTTTCCAGCATCATCGCGCCGATCCCAGTTTCAATATGGGCTTCGACGAATGGATGCTTTCGCAAGCAGCCGCATCGCCTCAGTCTCTGTATTGGCGTCTGTATACTTGGAAGACCGGGACCATCACCTTCGGTTTCAATCAGCGGCAGGAAACTGCGTACGATCATGGCAAACTGGGCGAGACTCCAGTCATACGGCGAATTACCGGAGGAAGGGCGGTCTTTCACGATACTTCTGAGCTGACCTATTCCGTCGCGTTCAATTCCACATCGCCGATTTGCCCCGAATTGGGTATCTCGCCGGCGAAATCGTCGGAGTTTGTCGCACAAGTCCTCGCTGAATTCTTGCACCGGCTTGGTGTCTCGGCCCAGTGGGTGAAGAAGTCGTCGCCGGACAACGCCAAAGCGGACTTCTTTCACAAAGCAGCATGTTTTGCGTCGCACGCAAAGTACGAATTGACCGCCAACGGAAGAAAGATCGTCGCCTCGGCGCGACGCGACTGGAATGGGGGAGTATTGCAGCATGGATCGATCAAACTGCACGGACTGAAGTGCCACCCGGCGCTCTTTGAGGTGGTAGCAGACGATCATGTGTCGACCAAATCTATTGATGTGCCGGAACTTACCGCCTTTGTCGCCGAACTTTCATGTGCCATCGAGTCTCGCTTGCAGATGCGAATTCCATCGATTGAACCGACCATCGAACAACAAGCAGAAATTGCGCTTTTCGCTGAACGCGTGAGAAGAAACGCGCGGGATAAGCGAGAATTGTTTGCACAAATCGCTTCAACCAAGAGTCCATAGTGCAGAAACCGGTGCGGAGCGCACACCCGATCAAAATACCGCTTGACTTGCCCCTCGGCCGGCGGGTATTTTGGCCGGATGGTAGCAGCCGGAAATGGCTGGTAACTGTCGGAAACAGTTAGGGTTGAGAATAGAGGTTGTGAGCGGTTGGAACGACAGATAGAGACAGTCCTCGGTCAGTGAACCATCCGCCGACAACACAGATAAATATCGATCCACGTTGAACGTGGCTGATTGACTCCCTGTCGGGGCAAGACATAGTCGATCGTTGGAGGATGGAGATGAAAGGTCGTACACCACGGTATCTGGCACTCACCGCACTCGCATTGTTGCTTTCGCTATGCATAGTGGGGCAGGCGTTCGCCGGAGCGTTCGGACAAATCAAAGGTAAGATCACCGACAAAAACTCCAAGGAGCCGCTGATCGGTGTGTCGGTCCAGATCAAAGGAACGACAGTCGGCGCCCTGACCGATCTTGACGGAAACTACATCATTCCGCGGGTCGAGCCGGGAAAGTACGAGCTTCTGATCACCTACATCGGGTATGCCAAGGTCGAAGTCACCGACGTTACGGTGAATGCTGACCTGACTGCCGAAGTGAATCAGGCGCTCGAACAGTCGGCGGTCGAACAAAAAGCGCAGGTCGTAAAGGCCAAGCGCGACGTCATTTCGAAGTTTACGACCTCAGGTGAGACATTCAAGAACGCCGAGCAGATCAAAGTTCAGCCGGTTACGAAAGTCGATGATATTCTCAAGTCGGTCGCGGGTGTAAAGACCAACAGCACCGGCGAAATTTTCGTTCGCGGCGGTCGCGCCGGCGAAGTGGCGTACATTGTCGACGGCGTACCGATCAATGACCCGCTCGGCGGTCAGGGCCAGACCGGCGCCAACCTGACCCTGGTGTCGGGCTCGATTCAGGAAATTCAGATTATCAAAGACGGTTTCGACCCGGAGTACGGAAACGCGCTTTCGGGTATCGTTTCGATTCGTTCCCAAACAGGAAACAAAGAAAATACCAAGTTGAATCTGCGGTTCCTGACTGACGACTTCGGCAACAAGTCGCTCAACAAGTATTCGCGCAACAATGACAACTATCGGGTAATTCTTCAGGGGCCCGATCCGCTCCTGACAAGCCACATCCTGCCGGCCTTCGGCATCAACTATTTCAAAGACAAAGAATTCACGTACTATCTCTACTTTGAGGCCGATCAGAACGACGATTATCTGCAGTTCTGGCGCTACGACACGCCGGCAACTCGCAGAAACTACGGGTACTTCAATCTCCTTGGCATCCATATTCCTGACAAGCTGAAGAATCAATACTCGGTGCAGACGAACTTCCAGTTCCGCCCCAAACAGAACATCCGGGCGGTATTCTCATATAAAGGCACCGACTACAAATACAGCTCGTTCAGCTGGCTCTATCGGTATTCGTCGGCTACCGTACCGGTGCAGTCGCAACAGCGAAACACTTTCTCGTTCGAGTGGTCCCATGAAATCAACAAGGACACCCACTACGAAGCGATTCTGTCGGTCAATGATTTCGAATACACGCTGAAGCCCGGCGATCCCGACCATCCCGGACTCGGCTTGAATCCCGATCAAATCCGGCTCGAAACCGACTACGAGACCTATACCGATCGAAATAGCAACGGCAAGTACGACGCCCCCGAGCCGCTTGTGAATATCTTCCCGGATTCGGCATCCTACGGCACCGACTATAATGGCCCGGCCTATACATTCGGCGAGTTTAACTCCACTTTGCCGAATACGCAGGGCGGCGGAACCGGCTTCCCCGTGAATTTCCGGTTCAACCGCAACGGCATCCCGGATTCACTCGAAGGTGAAGCCTTCATCGACCTGAACGGTAATGGCGTGTGGGATCGCGGTGATGATCTGCAGGATAAGAACGGCAACGGCCTGCTCGATGATGACCGTGTTTCGAAAATTGACACGCGCGATCCGGAACCCTATGTCGACGGAGATTCGGTGATCGGTGAGCCGTTTACTGATCTGAACGCCAACGGGAAATACGATGAGGGTATTGACGGATTTGTCTACTCGTCTGACGCAGCTTTCAATCAGGATCTTAACAACAATGGTAAGTACGACGGTCCCACAACGGCCTGGACACCCAAAATTCCGTACTACGATCGAAACGGCAACGGACTGTACGATCGCCCTAACGGCCAGTATGATCCCGGTGAGCCCTACAATGATATTAACGGCAACGGGAAGTACGACTACGGTGGTTCGAGTACGTTCCTCAATCCCGGTCAGCACGATGAGGACATGACCTGGCACCGTCGGTCCACCAAGACCTACCGCGCCGAAGTCAAAGGATATCGCCAGGCCGGCCACCACGAACTGAAGGCGGGATTTGCGGTTCAGCGCGACGACCTTTCATATGAAGAAATCGTCAAGCCGTACGTTCAGTATATCGGTCGTCCGGACGGCGGTCCGTATCAGGATCGCGGCGCCTTCCGTGACTTCTTCAAATACAATCCTGTTTCCGGAACCGTATATTTCCGTGACAAGATCGAATACGGTTCGATGATTGCATCGCTCGGCGTTCGCTGGGACTACTTCCTGCAGGACACCAGAGATCTGGAGCAGACGCTCCTTAACGATGACCGTGGCGGCACCATTTTCGGCGACCGCCAGAAATTCTCGCCCCGCATCGGATTTTCGTATCCGATCTCGGACAAGGCCAAAGTCTACTTCAACTACGGCCACTTCTTCCAGCAGCCGCTGTTGCTGTACATGTACCAGCGTAACACGGCGTCGGCCGATCAGAACGATGTCTTGGGCAACCCCAATCTCGATTATCAAAAGACAATTCAATATTCGTTTGGTGTGAAGTACGCGATGAGCGAGACGTACTCGATCGACGTTCAGGGCTACTTCAAAGACGAATTCGACAAGATCAACAGCACGTCGATCCGCGAAGAAGGAAGCGCCATCAAAGTGCAGCGCTACCGCAACTCCGACTATGGTCGGAGCCGCGGCCTTGAAGTGACCATCGAGAAGCGCGGAAGCGGGTATGTGAACGGTAACCTGAGTTACACGTATGCCTTTGCCAACGGTAAGGCCTCACAAACAAATTCGAATTATCTGTCGGACTTCCTGTTGTCCCGCGAGCCGCTCTCCGAAGCGCCGCTCGATAACGACATCCGGCATTCGCTCCAGTCGGAAATTCAGATCGTGATCCCGAATAACGTAAAGCCGCGGCTTTTCGGAATTCGGGTCATCAACGGCTGGTCGCTGGCCATTGCCACGGTGATCGAGTCGGGTAAGCCGTTTACACCTGACAAGCTGTATCCGAACCTCGCCACCAGCGGAACGGAGGACATCGAACGCAACTCGCTTCGGTATCCTGCCACCGCCTATTTCAATGTGCGATTCCAGAAAGACTTCCGTCTCGCCAAGACTGACATGAGTTTCAACATCTGGGTAGACAATCTGTTTGACGCCCGAAATGTTGAGTCGATCTACGCCAAGACCGGCCGAGCGGACACCGACCAGAACATTTCGGGAGTTGTGTTGGGTGGTACCGAGTACCAGCAGAACCCCGGCAACTGGAACTTTGGTCGTCAGGTAAAGATCGGACTTGAACTGAACCTGTAACTTTTCACTTCGAGATGTTGCGTTTGAAGATACACGAGGAAACAATGCAGAATTACTCACGCAGTCCGATCGGCTTGGCGCGGAAGATTTCGGCGCTGGCCGGGATTTGGCTGATACTGGCCGTATTCTCCGGCTCGGCATTCGGACAGGCAAAGGTCGGCACCACCGGTGCTCAGTTTCTTGAAGTCGGTGTCTCTGCCCGGGCCATGGGTATGGCTGAGGCCTACACCGCAGTTGTCAATGACGTTTCAGCAATCTACTATAATCCGGCCGGACTCACCTCTCTGCTCGGCAAAGAGTTCATGACCTCTTATATCCAGATGCCGGCGGATGTGCAGTATGGATTTGTCGGTTTCGGTGTACCCCTCGAATCGATCGGCGGAGTACTCGGCATCGGCGCCAATTACCTGACTTCGGGCGGTATAACTGAAACCGATTACAACCACGGTGTCGTCGGAGGCGGGTACAACGGTACCGGTCGCACATTCTACGCCGATCATCTGGCGCTTTCGGCCGCCTACGGCCGCTATCTCACCGATCGTTTTTCAATCGGCATCACGATGCGCTATATCGGTATGTGGTATCATGATTACACCGCCAACGGCTGGTCGGCCGACGTCGGCACCATGTACGACAGCGGTTATCGTGGTTTCAAGCTCGCGATGGTGATCACCAATTTCGGTCCCGACGTCAAGTTCATCCAGAAAGCGGCTCCGCTCCCGATCAACTTCAAGTTCGGCGGCGCATTCAACATTCTGGAAAAGGGTGATCATTACTTGAGTTTGGCCGCCGATGGTTCGCATCCTTCGGACAATCTTGAAAAATACAACGCCGGACTCGAATATACATTCAAAGACAGACTCGTCCTGCGGGTCGGGGATCGGATCAATTACGACGTCGACGGGCTGACCTTCGGCGCCGGTTTGCGGCTTCCGTTCGGACAGCAGGGTGAACTGAAATTTGATTACGCGTATCAGGATTTCGGTATTCTCACCGAAGTCCACCGGTTTACACTCGGCGTTGCGTTCTAAGGGAAGGATTTTTGAAGCAATGAATACAGGATATCTAACCCGTCGCGGCGCAATCGGAATTGTCATCGGACTCGGCCTGATCGCGACAACGGCGACCGTGCTCTTCAGCGGGTGCAAGAAAGTCACCGGGACCTATGCTGAAAATGAGGCGCCGGTGGTCTGGTTTGCCAACGTCCCGCCTCAGGATCAGAAGTTTTCGACCAATCCGCTGGTTCACTGGGTAGGTCAGGACCGCGATGGACAGGTTGTGCAGTATCGGTACCGTATTATCAGACAGACCACTATGCTCAAGGCAATCGGTGCGGACACAACCATGGGCATACCACCTGCTGATCTCGATCCGTCGTTTGTCGCTCAGTATATCACATACCTGACCCAGACGGCTCCCGATTCGGTTTGGCACTATCTCACCGTCGATCCCCAGAGCGGCGAACCTCAAACGGGAGTAGTTGTCCCGTTGGTTGCCGAGCTGTCCGATCCAGTGCGTGTGTATGTACCGCAATGGGTCTATGTGCAGGCGATTGATGATAAGGGCATGATGTCCAATGTCGCGTATCGTCGCTTTGTCCGTAACAACAATCCTCCCAATACCAGAATACTCGGGTTCGATTCGACGCTGACGCCCTACATTGATGCAGTACAGCCCGGCGGTATCGCCACCGGCATTCGATTGATGTGGACTGCATCGGATATCCTTGATTACCCGACTGAACCACCGCCGTTCGAATTCCAATGGCGACTCTATGGACCGTACGATACCGCGTCGTTCCGGCAGATGGAGCAGAAATTCCGTCGCGTGGTCTATGTCACGAATGATGCGCGGGCGTTTATCATCAACGGTGGAGACAACTTCCACGACACGCTCGAATTCTGCGATACGGCGTATTATCCCGAAGGTGTTTTTGTGCAGTGTGACACTATTGTGGTCGACACGGTCACGGTGGCAAATCTGTACGGGCACCTCGACACCATTTTTAACGTAAATGACCCCGGCTTTGACACCAACGCCGCGTACAATGTCATCGCTGATAGTTCCAAAAACGGCGTTACCGGCTGGGTTTCGAATCTCCGAGATTCTTTGTACGACGTCTTTCACAATCGCCCAAGCCCGAATACACAGGAAGGTCGCTACCTTTTCTGGATTCGCGCGCGCGACGATGCCAAGGGCCCGGATGTGGCGCCGGCGTTCATCTCGTTCATGGTCGTTTCGCCCAAATACGAATACAATCTGCTCATAGCTGATGCACAGATCTCGTACGAGATAAATCCGCGCATTCTCTCCCGGGCCAAATTGTTTTGGGATTCGGTGTACACCTCGTGGCACGGAAGTTCCGAGGGCTGGGACGTGAGCCGCGATTACCATTTGGTCAGCCAAAGCGCGGGCAACATCCTTCCACTGTCGCTGCTGCTGAGTCATAAGATGGTGATCATCGTATCGGATGACGTTATCAAGGGTGTATTCAACACCGTTGACATCCGCAAGCGGACTTTTACGGCCCTCGACGCCGGCGTGAGCGTGTGGATGTGCGGACGATCGATGATCGCCGGCGATGAAGCCAAACCGCCGGAATATATGCAGCAAACCTCGGCCGGATGGCCGCGCGACGATCGCAATTCGGCGCGAAATTACACCTACTATTTCGGTTCTGAGGCATATCAGCACTCCGGCTGGAGCTGGTTCTACATCCTGAAAGATCCGCCGCAGCGCATCGAAGATTTTATCGGGACATCGTCGCTCAATCCGACTCTCTGGCCCAGTATTTCGGTCGACACGGCTCGACTGCACAAATATTACGGCTGGGGTGGAGACGCCTTCCCGCCCTTCCTGCCGAATGTCGGCGCGTTGCCGGAAGTGGGTTATATGATCAGCGGATTCGGTACCGAAGTGATGCACTTGTACCGGTCGAAGTACGGCAGTCAGTTGTTGCCGACTCCGATCAGCAAGAGCTTCGACGGTCGCCCGGTCATGCATCGGTTGAATCGCGGCGTGTTCCGTTCAGTTGTCTCGCTCTTCACGCCGTATGCGATGTACGACGGTGACGCCAACGGCGTCGGCAAGACTGTGCGCAACACTCTCGACTTTATGTACTTCCCCTTCCAGTCGGGTGCCGCGCCGGGCACGGCCGAGTTCTACTTCCCCGGCGGAAGCGGCACGATATCGCCTGCCGAGGCGCGCGCTATTCACTGGCAGCCGGTCGAATAGTTTCTTGCAGTAAGTTGGATTTTCTGAAAGGGCCGGTCGAAAGACCGGTCCTTTTTCTTATGGCCTGAATTGTCGGGAAAGAGCTGCGACATACGGATCGGAGGGAAACCGCTTTGTCGCGAGCTCGAGAATTTGGCGGGCCTCGTTGTCCAGTCCGAGCTGGGCTTTTGCCGATATCAAATTCACCCACGCGCCGCTCAACGTGGAATCAACTTCTATTGACGCCGCGCTGTAGCTCGCTGCCTGGGCAAATTCACCTCGTCGGCCGAAAATTGCGCCAAGACTCATATTCGCCTTCGCCCGCTGGCGCCGGTCTTTGGCGATCGCGGCAGAATATCCCGAAGCGAACATGCGGTCGTCGGTCTCGATCGGAAGCGATCTTAAGCGAACAGCGCGGCTATACAGCTCGATTGCCGCCTCATCGTCACCGCCGGCGTCGAGAGCCGCCGCGGCTTCTAAACAAACATCAAGATTGTTGCGGGTCGTGTTGCAGGCGCGAACGCAAATAATCCGCAACGAATCCGAATTTACTCCGGCATTGTGAGCCGCAGCTCGAACCAAGACTATCCACGCAGTCGGATCATACGGCTTTCGGTTTATCGCCTCGATGGCGAGCTTCCCGGCTGAATCATACTGCTCCTGCACCAATGACAGTGCCGCGGCATTGACGTACGCGAGCGACCGCGCCGGGTGACCCTTCATTTCGCGCTCGAAGTACTGCTGCGCCGAATCGGGATATCCCAATCGCAAGTACGCGGCGCCAAGATTGGCGTTCACATCCGGATAAGTGCTGTCGGTGCGAAACGCGAGTTGGTACCATTCGCGCGCCGAGTCGTAGTCACCGGCGTTGTATGACGCGAGTCCGCTGGAGAGCGCTTCCTGCGGCGACTGGTTGGCGGGCAGAGTCCACGCGGGAGTAAATGTCAGTACAGCGGCAGCGATGATCACAAGCTTCGATCGCAGCCACCGGGGGCCAATTCCTCGGTGTGCTATCATGTAACTAACCGCCGCGCCCGCTAGGACGAAATAGACCGGCAAGAGCGGTAACCGAAATCTGCTGTTTACAAAAAAGAGCGAGTTGACGAGTGTGAGGGCCAACGCTCCGAAAATCAGCCAGCGCACAACCGACGGTCCTGACCAAAGCAGGAAAGCGCCCAGCGCCGCCAGAATGAAAATAGCGCCGAAGACAAGCGGATCATACTTCACGACTGGTATTCGACTCCTCAGTGCGGCCAGATTTCGATTGTTGTCAATCTCGACATTGCCCACTGAAAACCAGAACCGCTTAATTGTTAGAGAGAGAAATTTGCCTGGATTATCGGCTATCCAGTTCCAAGCCGCTTTGGTCCAGTACGATGAAATTTCGCCCGGCGTTAGAGGATGGCCGGCTGATCTTTCCGCCAAGTACGTAACGTCGACAAGTCGCCAGTTGTATCCGAGCGGTTCAGGCATGATGGCATGAAGGCCGTCGGCGGCTTCATTGTTTCCGATATAGAAATTGATCCCTCCTTGCGACGCAATCAGCACCGGATCGTCGGCGACTATCAGATTGCGCGCAAAGATTCCGCCGATAGTCACGCCCAATCCCACCAGCACGGCCGCGGAGTGCAGAAGTATTGCTCGCGGTGATGATCTGATTTGCCACAGCAGCGTGCCGAAAATGATCGGCAACAAGATGACAATCGTCGGGCGTGTGATCGCGGCGAGCCCTGCTACCGCCGACACAACAAGTACAGCTCGCGCTGTTCGAACGCGCGACCAGTGAAACAGACTCAAGGTCAACACCTGCAGCAAGAGCGTATACAGTGGGTCCAACAGCAAATCCGA
This sequence comes from uncultured Ignavibacteriales bacterium, assembly GCA_964455535.1. GTDB lineage: Bacteria > Zixibacteria > MSB-5A5 > GN15 > FEB-12 > JACRAV01. Next base: position 20,068 of record CAYVWS010000010.1, read on the forward strand.
TTCTGTCATGATCAGAACCGGATACGCCGCCTGAATCAGAGCGGCCACCAGCGCGGCGCGCCTTCCGGAGATTCGGTCGGCAATCACATACGTCAGCGCTACCGACGTCACACCGATCGCGAGGCCGAACAGTCGCGCGATGAGAATCGACGGCGAGAAAAGAGCGTAGAGCGCGCCGAGACACCAGGCGTAGAGCGGCGCGCGGAAATAGGTCGTGTCTCCCCAGAAATTTCCATTCGCGATGGCCGTGGCCCAGTTGTGATGATACCAGTTGTCGACCGACAACAAATTCCAATCAGGCAGGGTCGAGAATTGATACAGATAGATCAGGCGCAAGCCAATCGCTACCGCCGCGACGATAGCAATGTCAATCCACTTTCGGCTGGCTGGTAGTTGCGGCATCGATCGCCAATATAGACTCCCGTGGTCGCCTGAAAATGAAAAATCCTGCAACCGATAGCAGACCCGAGTCACGATTGCGAACCGGGCAAAGTTTGACCACTTCTCCGATTTGCGGTCTTGACGTGCTCGCACCTTTGTAACGTGCTGTTCGGTAGGGCGTTAGGCGGAAAATCGCGGGCTTCTCGGTCTCCTATATGCAAGTGAATCAACAATTTTCCGGCGGCATAACCTTTGCTCGATAGGGGGGAGGAAGGTGACCATAGTGCGAGTATTCAAACTGCTGACAAGGTTCTCACGTACTCTTGCGACGACTTCGCTGGCGCTTGCTGCGATAGGCAGCTCGGTCGCGGCGCGACCTGAGTGGTCACCGATGCTTGACAAGATGAAATCCGATTCGCTCAAAGCGAATCGCAATATTGCCGTGCTCGTTTTCTTGTCGGCGCCGCCCATCTCCGAACAATTGAGCGGCCGTGAAGCCGGCCACCGCTGGAATCGGGGAGAGCGCATAAAGGAAGCTGCTCTGGCCCTCCACAATCGCACTGCGGCCAACCGCTCGGAGGTCGCTCATTTTCTCAAAGCGAATTCCTCAGTGCCGGTGCGCGATCTCTGGATAGCTCCTGCGTTCGCGGCAGCTATCCCTGCCGACAAATTGGACGAACTTTCGAATCTGGACGGGATTCAATTGATTATTCCCGATGTCGACTTGGAACTTGTTGTTCCCGTTGCCGAGTCTCCCGCGCCGGCCCTGGCCGCCGCAATTCCCGGTGTGCTGAGCCAGATGAATGTTCCTTCCTTGTGGCAGCGAGGGCTGACCGGCAAAGGTCGGTTGGTGTGTTCGTTTGACACGGGCGTGCAGGGTACGCATCCCGCGCTTGCTTCCAAGTGGCGCGGCAATCATGCGAGTCTTCACTCAACTTGGTTTTCAACGATCAACCCCGACTCGATTCCCTACGATAAAGCCGGGCACGGTACTCATACTATGGGAATCATGGTTGGCTCGACCGATGTCGATTCCTTCGGCGTGGCTCCCGGTGCCGAGTGGATTTCCGCCGGTGTAATCGATCAGGGCAAATCGCTCAATCTCACGATCGCCGATATTCTGGCGGCCTTCCAGTGGGCTCTTGATCCTGACGGCAATCCGGCCACCACCGACGATGTCCCGGATGTCATTCTCAATAGCTGGGGAATCCCCAAAGGCATTTTCCCGCCCTGCGACGCCACTTTTGCCACTGCGATTGCAAACGTTGAAGCGGCCGGTATCGTCACTGTTTTCGCGGCGGGCAACGAGGGACCGAATCCGTCGACCCTGCGCCAGCCGGCCGATAACGCCACTACACCGCTCAATTCGTTCTCCGTGGGCGCTGTAGATTCGTTTCTGAATGTGGCGGCCTTTTCCAGTCGCGGACCGTCGTATTGTGACACCACGCAGAAGAAGCCCGAAATTGTTGCTCCCGGAGTGAGCATTCGATCATGCACGAAAGGAAGCGCCTACGCCTACATGAGCGGTACTTCGATGGCTGCGCCGTTTGTTGCGGGGGTTGTGGCGCTCCTGCGCGAGTACAATCCCGACGCTACCGTCGAAGAAATCAAGCAGGCCCTGCTTTCATCGGCGCATGACATCGGGGCCGCCGGAGAAGATAACGCCTCGGGCCACGGCTTTGTTGATGCTGCCGGCGCGATTGACTTTCTGCCGCTTCCGACCGCGACAATCTTTACGGTAGCGCACAAGCAGTACTCAACCGGTAACTACGCTCTGCCGGGTGTTGCAACCGGTTTGTCGATGACTATCACCAACTCAACCGGAAAAATATCCCAGATTTCCGGCCGCCTCGTTCCGCTGGTTGAGGGTCAGGTCTCCGTTGAATCGGCCGTCTCGACTTTCTCATTCGGAGTTGGCGGAACCACGGCGCAGTCTTCGCCCGATTTCGCAATAACCTTTGCGTCCTCGATACCCCACGGTACACAGCTTCCGTTCCGCCTCTATCTTGAACTGGCGGGTGGAATCATCAAAGACTCACTGGATCTGAGTCTCATGTGCGGTGTGCCGCCTGCGGGCACATTGGCCAGCCACGTGACACCGGACATGACCGTCGGCGTGACCGACTTCGGACAATTGGGTCTGGGTCTCGGATCGATCTACAATGCGGGCGGAGCCGGGTTCCACTTCCGCGGCGGCAGCAACCTCTTGTATGAAGCTGGAGTCGTGATCGCGCGAAATGGTTTACAGGTTTCAAGCGCGGTGCGCGATTCGGCGGGGAATCTCCGTACTTCCGATTTTGTCCCAATGTCGTCGCTTTCGAGCACCACCGGTTCTAATCAGGACCTTCATCTCTCCGCCCGGTTCGCCGACAGCCGTTCTTCGATTCCGATCCCGATTACCGTCAGTCAGGAAACTATCTCCAGTGCGACCGTGGCCGCCAGCGACGTGCTCATCGTGAAGTACCGCCTCGTCAACTCTTCACCCGACAAGCTCACGGGAGTGCGCTTCGGTTTCTTCAGTGATTTCGATCTCGGCGCAGCCGACACCACCGGTTATGAATCTTCGGTCAGTTTATTTTGGCAGGGGACAACGGGAGGGCCGTATGTCGGTCTGGTGGCTCTGCGCAATGTTGGCGGTTGCCGAACATTACAAAATGGAATCACCAAAACTGGATATACGAAAACTGAGTTGTACAACCTGATGGCATCGGCCACGAATGCACCGTCGGCTTCAGGCAGCTTCGGCGATGTCATGATGTTCTTAGCAAGCACGCCGATCGACTTGTTCTCCGGCGATTCAACCGAAATTGCGTTCGGTCTGGTCGCAGCCGACAATCTTGCCGGTCTGCTGGCCAAGGCCGCCGAAGCGCAGAATCTCTACGCCGTGCCCACCGACGTTGATGATCAGTCTGATCTTCTGCCGAGCCAAATCGCCCTTGAGCAGAACTACCCCAATCCGTTTAATCCTTCCACTACGATCGCCTTCTCGTTGCCGAAAGCCGAACGCGTTACCCTTACAGTTTACAATGCGCTTGGTCAGCAGGTCCGTCAGCTGATTGACGCTCAGCTCTCCGCCGGCAATCACACCGTCGAATGGGATGGCGCTTCCGATCACGGCGACCAAGCCGCCAGCGGCGTCTATTTCTATCGCCTCGCCTCGACTTCCACAATTGAAACGCGCAAAATGGTACTGGTGCGGTAGCGGCTTTCGGCGTACCTTGGGGTCGTTGACTCCGCCGATTTGTATCACATCACCAGGTACTTTGTGGAAGGTATGACATCATGTTTTCCCGTCGATTCAATGCTCTGCTGATTGCTAGTATATGTCTCGTACTGGCAACGTCTGCTTATGCCGTAGCGCCCGCGCCGGGGGCCGTCGAACAATTCAAAGCCGAAGGACGTTGGGATGAGATTGTCGCCCAGCTCAAAGCGTTCCGTGATGCAGGCGGTTGCCAGCCGGTCGAAAATACAATCTTTAGCAGCGGGCGTTTCGCACAGCGAATAGCTGCCTCGCCTGCGGCTGTCGAAACTCTGTATGTGCCGGTGATTCTCGTCGACTTTCCGGATTTCAAATACAATCAGCTTTCGTATCCGAAACCGACGGGCGGAACGCAATCGTCACCGGCGGTCGGAACTCAGCCGATGTTCGACTCAATCTTGTTTTCCATTAAGGGTCAACCCGGCGCTAATCCGACCGGATCGATGACCGACTACTATCTGGAGAACTCCTACGGGAAAGTGTTCCTGACCGGCGACGTATACGGTTGGTTCACGATGGAGGAAAACTACTCAACCTATGTCGGCAACAATAATGGTCTTTCCGGCGGCGCAACACTGGCGCATGATGCGGTCGTAAAAGCAAGCAGTCTGGGTGTCGACTTTACCAAGTACGACAATGACGGAAACGGGTCAATCGACGGAGTCGTCGTCATCCACGCCGGCCCTGGCGCCGAAACCAACGCCTATGGCATTTGGTCGCACCGGTCCGATATGGTCTATACGCCGCTGCCGAACAACAAGTACGCTCTTGCTTATACTATCAATCCCGAAGAATTTTTCTCAGCCGTAAGTCCTATAGGAGTCTTCTGCCACGAATACGGTCATGTCCTTGGGCTGCCGGACCTGTACGATACCGACGGTTCTCACACACAGTCCGAAGGTCTCGGCGGCTGGTCGCTGATGGCCTCGGGGAACTACAATAACAACTCAAAATCTCCGGCCCACTTCGACCCGTGGTGCAAGCACAAGCTTGGCTTCATCGACATCTACGCGCATCAACTGCTGCCGTCGTCGGCCAATCTGTATCAGGCCGCAATTCCTCAGATCGAAACTGAGCCGTTCGTCTACTATATGGCAACTGTTTCCGGCGGCGCGCTGGAATATTTCCTGATCGAGAATCGTCAACATGCCGGATTCGATACCGGTCTGCCCGGCGAAGGGTTGTGTATCTACCACATCGACGAACTCAAAGCGAACAACAACGACCCGACGCATTACAAAGTGGCGCTCTTGCAGGCGGACGGTTTTAATCAACTGGCCTTTTCGGGAAGTCGCGGCGACAACGCCGACACCTATCCTGGAGCGTCGAACAACCGCAATTGGCACGATCTGTCGGTGCCGAACTCGAAATTCTACGACGGAAGTCAGACGCAGTTCGCCGCTTGGAATATCAGCAATTCCGATTCGGTCATGTATGCCGATCTGGATTGCCGCTGGTCGCGGCCCTGGGTTCGGCTTTTCGGCCCCGATTCGATTTCGTTTGCGGACAACGCACCGGGCGGAAATGGCAACGGCATTCCCGAAGCGGGGGAGACGATCTCTTTTTCGTTCGGCGTTCGTAATTTTATGCGCGGCGCCTACAAGACTACCGCCACCCTCACCTGCGTGGATCAGTCGCTTGTGATCCAGAACCCCTCGGTAATCTTAGATGGTTTCCTGAGTCCGTCGAATCCGAACTCGACGGGACCCGTGACGCCAATCATGATCGAGATCCCCTCGGATTGGGAAACGAAGAATGTCAGCTTCGGTTTGAAACTCGATATGGATTCAACCCTGGCCGGCGGCGACACCACTTGGCATGCCTCTTTCAATTTCAAGAAAGCGCTGGGGCGAGTTCAAATTCTCTTAGTCGACGACGACAACGGCAAATCGTGGGAAAACCAGTACAAACGGGCCCTGGACAGCCTGGGACTGCCGTATTCGGTCTGGACCAAGACGACTCAGTCCAATCCGCTGAGCGCCGATCTGGCGCCTTACAGAAATGTCTTCTGGTTTACCGGAAATGAAGTCGGCGGCGGCGTGATAGATGACATCGATATCGCAGCGATGAAAGCCCACATGAACGCCGGCAAAAATGTCTGCGTGGCAGGTGTGCTCGCCCCGCAACAGATCTGGTCGACTGATTCGACTTTCATGAAGGACTACTTCCACTGCCGTGCCAATGGTACGACGCCGGAGGATGCGGTCGTCTCGGTCTATGACGGCGTGCCAGGTAACGGACTCTCCAATCAATTGACCGTCGGAATTTCCTCCGCGCCGGTAACGTATGTCAACACGATCCTCACGCCGCTGTCGGGCGGCGTGCCGACTTTCACCTTCAAAGATGAATTCGGCAGCGGCAATTATGGCAACGGCGGCGTCATCTATTCCGGCACACACCGGTCGATTTTGTTATCATTCGCGCCGGAGTTTTTGGTTTCCGCGACTGTCCCGGTAACGCTTCAGCCGATCGACACTCTGCTTGCGCGCATGCTAAACTTTTTTGCCACCGGAGTGGCGGCGGGAGTCGACGACGATGATCCGAATTCATTGCCATCTGAATTTGCGCTAAGTCAGAACTACCCCAATCCTTTCAATCCGACCACGACGATCGCGTACACCATTCCCTACAATTCTCCAGTGCGACCGACCCGCACGACTCTGAAAGTCTACAACGTGATGGGGCAGGAAGTAGCAACTATCGTCGATCGTATCGAGGGCTCCGGTACTTTCAAAGCGGACTGGGATGGGATGACCACAAGCGGTGGACGGGCGACTTCGGGCGTCTATTTTTATCGTCTGAGTCACGGCGAGCTGAAAGCGACTAAGAAGATGGTTTTACTCAAGTAAGTCTGTGTGCCGTGTGAAAACGGCGACTTGATCGGCCGCCGTTTTCGTTTGTAATTGATTGTGCCGCAATTAGTTGCGACGACTCGCGACCGCCAAAATTCCCGACAATATTTCTTGACTTAAGCTCCTGTCGCGTCGATAATTGGAATTGAAAACTGATTTCAATTAGATTCTTGAAACGATTGACGGCAGATGAGAGAGTTTCTTCGAACGAAAGGGTTCAAAATGACCCAGCAGCGCGAGCTGATCTTCAGGTCATTCTTTGAACTCGGCCAACATGTCTCGGTTGACGAACTGCATGAGAAAGTTCGCAAAGTCGATCGGGCTGTCGGCTACAGCACAGTCTGGAGAAATCTGAAATTGATTTGCCGAGTCGGTTTGGCCAAAGAAGTTAACCTGGGCGACGGCGTTACCCGGTATGACCGGATCACGCGCGCTCCGCACGGCCATCTTTTTTGTGTGCAGTGCCGCGATCTGGTAGAGTTCGATATCGCCGAGGTGGTGGAGCAACTGACTGTGCAATCGAAGAAAAGCAGATTTCTTCCCGACGAATTCAAAGTCGAGGTATCAGGGTATTGCGAGTCGTGCCAGAAGGAGCGGGAACGTGAGTCGCGGATTCGCCGGGAGAAGTAGTATCGTGGTGGCATGCCTGGCGCTCATGGTGACTGGTTACGCCTGCAATTCCGGTCCTGTACTGACCGCCGATCAGCAGCGCGGCCAGAAAATCTACGAATCACTGTGCGACAAGTGCCACAAGTTGATTCCGCCGAGTCGTCACAGCGATGCTGAATGGAACGACGCCGCCGCGCGATATGGAGTGAAACTGAAACTACAGACAAACGAAGTCGCCTTGTTGAAAGCTTACTTAACACGAGCCAATGATCCCGATTTCAAATAGAACGAACATCGTATGACACTTCTGAACAAATTGATTCCCGGACAAAAAGCCAAGGTGGTCGGATTCACTCAGGATTCGCCGCTCTGTCGTCGCCTCAACGAACTCGGGCTGGTGCCCGGTAAATCGGTCACCTATGTCTGCCGGGCGCCGCTTCGCGATCCGCTCCTGATTGAAATCGGTCAGAGCCGACTCTCCCTGCGCCGCGCCGAAGCGTCGCTGGTCGCGGTCGAAGTAGAAGACTGACGACCGCTCTTCCGCGATGCCAACTCCCGCAGATCACTCACGGACTCGCCGGCGCACCGTAACTGTTGCCATCTGCGGCAATCCCAACTGCGGAAAATCCACCGTATTCAATGCTATCACTGGACTCAGGCAGCACGTCGGCAATTATCCGGGTGTGACCGTCGAGCGGACGACCGGGACCTTCTCAGTCGACGGATTCGACGACCTCTCATTTCAACTTCAGGATATTCCCGGCGCCTACAGCTTGGCGGCGTTTTCTCCCGATGAGTACATCGCGGCCCAAACGTTGTTCGGCCAAATCGAAGGGGAGAGGCGGCCGGATGTCGCGGTGTGTATTATCGATGCTACGTCACTTGAGCGGTCACTCTACTTTCTCTTTCAGGTCTTGCAGACCGGCTCGACCGTAGTCGTCGCGCTTAACATGATGGATCTGCTCAAAGAGTCGGGACAATCCGTCGATATCGACGCTCTGAGCGGCGAATTGGGCGGCATTACGGTTGTGCCGGTTGTCGCAAGTCGATTCGACGGCATCGCATCACTAAAAAAAGCCATCGCCGACGCTGCGAGTGAAAAGAAGCCCGTTGCGGTAGATGTGTACGGACCGGAACTGCACCGTGAAGTTTCGGTCCTGCGAAAAGCGGCTGGTACCGGCAGTCCATCGGACGCCGAGTTGGTGAGAGTCATTTTGGACGAAGGCGGGACAGCCGAAAAACGATTTACGGCCGCCGCTGGCCCGCAAGCTAACGCCCTTTTGAACGCAGCGCGAAATCGCCTCAGGCAAGACGTCGGCTCACTAACTACGTACGAGTCGACTCTGCTGACTAAGCGCGCGACAACTCTCGCGCACAAAGTTGTTCAGTCACCCGCCAGTGATCGACGGTCGCTGACCGACCGCGTCGACTCTGTAGTTCTCCATCGGGTATGGGGGCCGTTTATTTTAGCCGCGCTCATGCTCCTCATGTTTCAGTCGATCTTCAGTTGGGCCGAGCCGATCATGTCGGCTATCGACGCGCTTTTCAATTCGCTTTCAAGTGTAGTTGGCCCGCTGATTCCGCCGGGACCCGTTCAGTCACTTGTCACCGATGGTATCATCGGTGGAGTCGGTTCAGTTCTGATCTTTCTGCCGCAGATCGTCATACTTTATATTTTCATCGCGATTCTCGAAGACTCGGGCTACATGCCGCGCGCCGCTTTTTTGGTAGATCGGGCGTTCGGTTGGTGCGGCCTGTCGGGCAAATCGCTCATCCCGATGCTCTCATCATTCGCCTGCGCGGTGCCGGGGATCATGGCCACGCGCACGATTGAAAATCGCCGCCAACGCATCCTGACTATTATCGTCTCGCCGCTCATGTCCTGCTCGGCGCGTCTGCCCGTCTACACGATCATGATCGCCGCATTCATTCCCAATTCAAAAGTTTGGGGATTTCTGGGACTGCAAGGGCTGGTACTGTCAAGCTTGTATCTGCTGGGCATGGTTACTGCCATTGTCGTCGCCTTGCTCGTACGCGTCTTCGTTTTTAAAGGCGAGCGCGGGTCATTCCTGATGGAACTCCCCACCTACAAACAACCGACCATGCGCTCGATATCGATACGCGTCTTCACCCGGGCCAAGTCATTCGTCCTCCGGGCCGGGACCGTCATTCTTGCCATTACTATTTTGATCTGGGCGCTCAGTTATTATCCGCACTCCGATCACATTGCAGCGGAATATGCTTCCAAGCGCACTCAAATCGAGCAATCGACAACCGAAACTTCGGCCTCGATTGAGGCACAGCTTCAGGCAATAGACAATGAAGAAGCCGGCGCGTATTTGCGTGATTCATATTTCGGGCGAATCGGCAAACTGGTAGAACCGGTCTTTGCGCCTCTGGGGTGGGATTGGAAAGTAACGATGGCGGCTCTGGCGTCATTTCCCGCCCGCGAAGTCGTAGTCGCAACCCTCGGCACAATCTACAATCTTGGCTCGGATGTCGATTCAGAGCGTAGTGGCTTAGTTGAGAAACTGCGCTCAGCGACCTGGGAGAGCGGCCCGATGCTCGGTCAGCCGGTCTTCACTCCCGTCGTGGCGCTATCAATCATGGTGTTCTTCGCATTGTGCTGTCAATGCGGCGCGACCCTGGTTACGATCAAACAAGAAACAGGCAACTGGGGATACCCGGCGCTGGTGTTTGTCTATATGACCTCGCTCGCCTATTTCGGCGCCATGGCTGTCTATCAATTCGGCAAGGGGCTCTCCTGATGAGCAGCACGATCTGGCAGTCCATCGTGATCGCGCTGGTGATCGGCGCGGCACTGGCCTATCTGATTCGCAGTGTCATCAGGCGGCGCAAAGCAGCAGCCCACTGCGCCAAATGCCCGGCGGTCAAGGCAACACAGCGGCATTGACTTTCGATCCGAATTCGTCGAATTTTCGCCCGACGATCTCATGAAAACCGGTGATTCACATTATTTGGACTCCCCTCATAAGGCCGACTCGTTCTTCGGCGGGCTTGATCCGCGAGCCAAACTCGTTGTTGTGGTCGCCTTTCTGACCGGGGGCTTCTTTGCCGAAACCCTTTGGTACAGCACGGTCGCAAGCGCGCTGTTTGCTGCCGCAATTGTCAGCGCCGGTACCCCGACCTCTACACTGTGGCGAATTTCCCGCTCAATTCTGATTCTGGCCGCGATCACGCTCGCCTTCCATCTTCTTTTTTCACCGGTCAATACTCCGACTGATTGGAAAATGCTCGGGCTTTCAATCACCGCTCAATCCTTGTTCGACGGCCTCTACTATTCCCTTCGTCTTATGTCATTTGCCTTGGCGGCGCTCTTTCTGTCGCTCACTACCGAGCCCGTCGATTTGGCCGAAGGGGTGGTCAAAATCTGTCGCCCGCTTCGAATCTTTCGAGTCCCGGTCGACGATCTTGGCCTGATACTGTCGCTCGCCTTTCGATTCATCCCGATCTTGAAAGAAGAGATGGTGATGATCAAGCGCGCACAAACACTCCGCGGCGTGACATTCTCCGGCAACTATCTGGAACGCATACGCAATTCTGTCCCGCTCCTGGTCCCTGTCTTCGTGTCGGCTCTCAATCGAGCCGACAATGTGGCGCTGGCGATCGAGGCGCGCGGATATGTGCACAACAAGCCCCGCTCGTACTATTCACATCGATCGTTCGGTCTTGTGGAATTGTACTTTGTCCTGATTGGTTTGATTGTCATCGCCGGACTATTGTTTTGGAACTGGTGAAACATGGCGCGAAATATCAAACTCACCATCGAATACGACGGTACCGCCTATGCCGGCTGGCAAATTCAGGAAAACGCGCCGTCGATTCAGGCCGAAATTCGCGATGCAATTTTCAAGGTCACGGCCGAATCTGTCAATTTGATCGGCGCGGGACGAACCGATGCCGGCGTGCACGCTCTCGGTCAGGTCGCCAATTTTCAAGTAGAGCATACGCTGGAGGCAGGTCGCTTTGCCGACGCCCTGAATTACCATCTGCCCGACGACATCAGAATACATTTATCAGAAGGGGCCGCCCAGAGTTTCAATGCTCGTTTCGATGCTGTCTGGCGACGGTATCGCTTTTTATTGTCCGACCAACGCTCAGCGCTCTATCGCCATCAGCGGTGGGAGCATCGCGCCACTCTCGATAGTGATCGGCTTCGCGAAGCTGCCGCGCTCATAAACGGCGAGCACGATTTCACTCCGTATTGCGTGGTCGCCTCGCGAAAAGAAGACAACCGATGTATCATCTATCACTCCCAGTGGCGGCAGATCGGTCCGCTTTGGGTCTATGAAATTCGCGGCAATCGCTTCCTGCACTCGATGGTCCGCTCGCTGGTTGGCGCAATGGTGAATGTTGCAACTGTCGACCAAGACAACAATTCGCTTAACTTGACAATGGATGACCTTCGGTCTATGTTGAACGGCTCGAATACCACGAGGAACCCCTTTACCGCGCCGGCTCACGGACTCTATCTGGTGGCGGTCGGGTACCCGCAAACAGGGAAGTAGGCATGAAGTTTTTCATCGACACCGCCAATATCGACGAAATCAAAAAGGCCGCGGCCATGGGTGTGCTCGACGGCGTCACCACTAATCCGTCGCTGGCCGCCAAAGAAACCGCGCCATACAAAGAGATACTCAAAGAAATATGCAAAGTTGTTCCCGGTCCGGTCTCGGCCGAAGTTATCGCCACCGATGCCGACGGGATGCTCCGCGAAGCCGACGACCTGCTGAAGATCGCCGACAATATCGTGATCAAGATCCCGACTATCCTCGAAGGTCTTCGAGCAATCAAATCTCTGTCGAGTCGCGGCATTAAGACTAACGCGACGTTGGTGTTCAGTCCGACTCAGGCGCTGATGGTAGCCAAGGCCGGCGCGACCTATGTCTCGCCCTTTGTCGGGCGCCTCGACGATGTCTCCACCAATGGCATGGATCTCATTCGTCAGATAGTCACGATATATCAAAATTACGGCTACGATACCGAAGTGCTGGTCGCTTCGGTGCGTCATCCGATGCACGTTGTCGAAGCGGCAATGATCGGCGCGCATGTCGTCACCATGCCATTTGGTGTCATAGGACAACTGATGAAGCACCCGCTCACCGATATCGGGCTTGAAAAATTCTTAGCCGACTACAAGAAAGCGAATCCGGGCAAATGATAGAACGATACACGCTTCCCGAAATGGGAGCGCTCTGGACGGACCAATCGAAATATGAAACCTGGCTCGAAGTCGAAATCGAGGCGGCCCGGGCTATGGCCGAACTAAAGATCATTCCGTCGTCGGCCTTCAGGACTATCGCGCGCAAAGCGGCTTTCAGCACTGATCGGGTCAACAAGATCGAAGCCGAGGTCAATCACGACGTGATCGCTTTTCTGACGGCCGTCTCCGAAAAAGTCGGTCCCGCCTCGCGCTATCTGCATTTCGGCATGACCTCATCCGATGTTCTCGATACAGCGCTGTCGCTTCAAATGAAACGCGCAGCGGCGATCATCGACGCCAAAGTCGAAATCGCCCTCAAAGAGATCAAACGCCTTGCGCTGAAGTACAAGCTGACGCCTTGCATCGGCCGCACTCACGGTGTGCTGGCCGAACCGACCACGGCCGGACTAAAGTTTGCAGTCTGGTACACAGAGCTGCAACGCCGTCGTGAACTGCTGGCGCGAGCCGCCAAGACTATTTCAGTCGGATGTATCTCCGGGGCCGTCGGCAACTTTGCCAATCTCGATCCGCGGGTCGAAGAAAAAGTCTGCAGGCGCCTCGGTCTGACTCCCGCCGCCGTATCGACCCAAGTGCTTCAACGCGACCGCCACGCCGAGTTTATCACCGCGCTGTCGCTTCTGACTTCATCGCTTGAGAAGTTCGCTACTGAAATTCGCAATCTCCAGCGAACCGAAATCGGCGAGATGATGGAGGGCTTTTCCAAAAAGCAGAAGGGCTCTTCGGCCATGCCCCACAAGCGCAATCCGATCACCGCCGAGCGAATCAGCGGTATCGCTCGATTGTTGCGCGGTTACGCCGTTTCGGCAATGGAGAATGTCACCCTCTGGCACGAGCGCGACATCGCTCACTCATCGGTAGAGCGAGTGATCATCCCCGATGCGACCATTATTACTGATTACGCCCTTGCCAAATTCAACGGCCTGCTCGCGGGCTTGATCGTCAATGAAAAGCGGATGTACGAAAATATCTTCTACGGCGGCGGTCTGGTCTTCTCACAGCGTCTACTTCTGAAACTGACCGGCCCGGCGGGAGATCGCGACAAGGCCTACC
>CAYVWS010000011.1:0-16079 GCA_964455535.1 uncultured Ignavibacteriales bacterium
GCAGGTTGCGCTTGTCGAGAAGTGACCTCCATCACCACACGGGGCGCGGGTGCGCAATCACCCCGCCTCGTGTGCGTGTCAACTTTCATCTGCGTGCCGTCAAGTGTCCTCACCCGACGGCACTTGTTTTTCTGCAAAGATCTCCTGCAGCAATTCCCACTAGAATACTACAAGCAAATACCTCAAGATCATATAGATGCCGATAACGATGAAAATCGCGGCCGTGATGACCCGTACCCAACTCTCAAATCGCTGGATACCGGCAAACAGTCCGCCGATTGATCTGGCACTATACGCCAGTGTTATGCCGACTACCAGCACGGGCAGCCCGGTACCGACGCCATAGAGCGACGGCAACAGGAGATATGACTGATGCTTGACGGACAGAGGAATCAAACTGCCGAAGAAAAGGGCCGCCGATATCGGACAAAATGAAAGCGCGAAAATCGCGCCAAGGAAACTTGCACCCCAAAGACTGCCTCGTGACGCCCGGGCTTGGGTCTTCTCACTCGGCGTCAATCCGGGAATATTGAGTGGCAACCAGTCCAGCAGCACCAGGCCAACCAGAATGAGAAGCGGACCGAGCAGACTGTTCATGTATTTCTGCAGAAAATTCGAGACACCCGGAATGGAGAGCACGCCGACAGTCACAATCGTTCCGACCGCGATGTACGAGAGCATTCGCCCGACCATGTACAGCAATCCCGCCCAGATCGCATGACGCCCGTCAGCTACGTGCTTGCCGATATACGACACTGCCGCTATGTTGGTCGCCAGCGGGCAGGGACTGATGGACGTGAGTATCCCCAGCCAGAGTGAGGTCAGCGCCGCGGCGAGAAGACTTTCCATAGTGGTCTACTTCGTTGCGTCCATGAACAAGCGCACTTCGTTCGTGATATACGCACTGAATTCTTCCTGATCGCCGAGCAACTCCCACACTTTCTCGAGGTTCTTCCAGCGTGTCTCTTTCCCCTTGTGAATGTCGGATATCACAACTGATCTGGTATACAGTTGGTAGTCCTTCAGGTAGTGCTCGTGCTGCGACGAATCAGTATTGATCACGCGCCACTCCAGCGATCCGCACTTCAGTGCGTCACCAAATGCGCTGTCAATCGCCTCTTTGGTGTACGCCTCGATCTTGCGGCACGAGGCGCATCGGACGTTGCCGTGAAAGTAGTACGCGACGACCTGATGCTCGACCAGCTTCGGCGCGTCGACACTGTCCGTTCTTCGCTCCAGCGAGTCCTTGGCTTCAGACTTTTCGGATATCGCCTCAGTCGGTTCCTCCGCCATGACATCTTTGCCGTTTGCAGTTGATCCCAGACTGCCCCACATGCCCATGACAATAGCAACTACGATCCAAAGTCCGAAACTAATGGCAGTTTTCTTGTTCATACGACGTCCTCTTTCTAGCTGCTATTTGCCCAGAATCTTTTTGAGTTCCTCAACCGACGGGACTTTCCCTGAGAATTTGATAACCCCATCGACAACTAGTGCCGGTGTCGACATAACCCCGTAACCCATGATAGTCGCAATATCTTCGACCTTCTCAATGTCTGCATCAAGATTGGCTTGCTGTACGGCAACCTGAGTGTTGTTGAGTAGCTGCTTGCATCGGGCGCAGCCGGGCCCGAGTACCTGAATATTCATGATCCCTTCTTCCTACACGCTAAATTCACAGTATGGAGTTAAATAGATATCCCACGCCGACTATCGCGACTGCGACGATTCCGAAGAACGTCAGCAATAACCGCGTCTTAAGAACATTTTTCAGAATGATCGCCTCGGGAAGTGAGAGCGCCGTGACCGCCATCATGAACGCCAGCACCGTCCCCATAGCCATGCCTTTTTCCATGAGGGCGTGCACGATCGGAATTACCCCCGCGGCATTACTGTACAGCGGCACGCCGATCAAAACCGCCACCGGAACACCCAGAGGATTATCCGGTCCTGCATATCTTAGAAGAAGCCCTTCCGGTGCGTAACCGTGAATGAACGCGCCTATCGCGATTCCCCCAATCACGTATGGCCAAATCTTCGTCAGCAATCCTGCAGTGTATTCTTTGGCATAAGCAAATCGCTCCTTCCAGATCATCCTTTGGTCGGCCCCGGCGCCGACCTTCATCGTGTACACGTAATCTTGAACGAAACGTTCCATCTTCAGTTTGCCGACGACAATGCCTGATATGACCGCAACGACTATCCCGGTGCCGGCATACAACAGCGCGATCTTCCAGCCGAACAATCCCCACAGAAGAATGAGAGCCACCTCGTTCACCATCGGCGACGAGACAAGAAATGAAAACGTGACTCCAAGCGGCACGCCCGATTCTACAAACCCAATGAAGAGTGGGACAGCCGAACACGAGCAGAAGGGTGTCACTACACCCAGTAGCGCGGCCAAGACATTGCCGACATACTCGGCCCGGTGAGTGAGAAGACGCCGCGTCCGCTCCGGTGTGAATTGGGATCTGATTATGGCGACAGCAAAGATGATGACCGACAGCAAAAGAAATATCTTGATGGTATCATACACGAAGAAGTGTACTACTTCCCCCAGACGGGTTCCGAGAGTAAGTCCGAATACGTCAAAAACGAGATACTGTGTCAATTCCGATAGCATTGGAGTCTACGTCACTCTTATTGATGGCCATTTGGCAAAACTGCCAAATATAGACCCAAAAAAACTACTTTCGAGCCAGCACGGCCCGCTGTGTTCTCGCATTCAACTTCTGAACCTGCTCGACACAGCCAAAAAAGTTCAGGATGCACGGGACCTTAAGCGAATACCACACCTGTAAGCCGCGTTTTTCATCGTCAACTATCCCTGCTGCTTTGAGTATGGACAGGTGCTTGGAAATCGTCGACGTATCCGCGCCGACCATTTCGGTGAGCTCGCAGACGCACCTGCTTCTCTTGGAGAGCTCGTCGACAATGAACAACCGTGTCGGATGAGCCATTGCTTTGATGATCCTGGCTTTTGCGTCGAAATGGGCTTGTGTGTTCTTGTCCATACGGTTAATCGATATTAACTGTTTTACTATTTGGCAATATCGGCAAATATTCAGGTTTGGTCAAGGCGTTTCGTGACCATCGACCAACTACCAATTTCCCTACAATCCCACCCCAACTTCTGAACATCCACTGGTTCATAGAACCGCGTGGCGTCTGTGTCGCTTCTCAAGAGAAGGGCCGAAGGCTAAAGATGTGTAGACTCAAAGTCGGGCGTGTGAAACAAACCCAAACTCAGCGGATACGCACTATCGAGAAAAACAAAACTGTGAGGAAACGAACCCAGTTGAATAGAGGCGCAGGTCCACTCTTAAGGCAAAGGCATCGAGTTACTTAGGAAGAATGAATGGAACAAATCTGACTGGCTTCGTTTCGCGGGAAATGACCCGACCTGCAAAGATCAAATCTTTCTCGAGAGCCAGTGCATCACATTAAGGGCAAACTGCTTGTTGTCATTGTCGCCGGAGTTCATGCCGAAGGGTTTGAGGTCGTAGACTTGCGCGGTCAGCATCGCCGCCTCGCCCAAAATGACAACGCGCCCTTGGCCCCAGCTGAATGCCACTCCCTGCGCATTCCCCGCCGGATGGGGTTTGAACTCGCCGCCTTCCTGTCCTGGATGTTCGGGCAAATATTCGACGGCGCTGTCGGGCAGATGCAGCAGAATCGAAACTGAGTCCGGCGCGCGCATCGATTGTCCGGTGAAAGTTTGCACCGTGTGAATAGCCTCGATCATGGTGCTGCCGAACAGAATCGGATGATCCCCGAGCCGTCCGTTCGATTCCGAGAATTCCAGAGGGTCGGAGTTTTCGTTCGGGATTTCGCAAAACCCTTTGTAGAATTGCACGCCAAAGGCCGCCGCCAGCGCTTCAGCGGCCGCGCCAAAGGGGGCATGATCGGAAATGAGCAGAAGTGAACCACCCTTTTCGACCCAGTCAGCCACCGCCTTGATTTCGTCGCTTGTGAATGCCGGTGCGCCGCGATCACCCTCGCCGCCGATCGGTAAATTGAATCCGAGAAATTGCGGTCGAGCCGCGCCGGATGCATTGACCGAAACCAGCACATCTATTCCGCCAAGCGACGCGACCGTGAATTTGTCTTTCCCCTTTTCTACGATATATCCGTCGGCTCGCAGGAGTTTGGCGAACGGTACATATCGACCCAGTCCTCCGATTGTCGAGGCATTGTAGTGCGCCTGATCGACGACAACTTTTGGATGAGTGGTCGTGTAGGTCGCAGAAGCGAGGTTTGGTTCCCATCCGAAATCGGCGCGCTGTTCGCGGTAAAACGTGTATCCGACAAAACCGACGAATCCAACGACTATGATTAGCAAGACATAGAGAATGAGCTTCTTCATCTTTTGTCCAATGTCACAGGGTTTACATCATTCATTGGACCGCCAGGCGCCGCAAAATGTTACGTGCGCGATGGAGATAGAACCGTTCCGAAAAGCTTTCGACTGAAAACGCCGGAGTACGTCCCCAGAAAAGCCGGTACGCGAGCGATCAACGAGGCGTACCAGCCCGGCTCCGGCGGTTCGTTCGGTTGAAACCCCAGCCCAAGCGCAACAAAGTACACGATGCAAATCGACAGCCCGAGAATGATCCCCCACACCCAAGCCCGCTTTGGATGAATAGCGCCAAGAATAAATCCGAACACCAGCAAAAAGAGAACTGCCGCCTGCGGTTCAGTATTGTTGAAATCGGCCCAGCCGGTGAATCCGGCGAAGAGCACCGAAAGGCAAAGGCACACAAGAAAGAAACCTGTTGAGGACTCTCCCCGGTGGGAAGGGACTATTGCCTCTTTGCTGTCCATTGCAATCCAGAGTTTGACGAACGATTGATATCCCTAACGCAGGGTCTCAAGATCAGCCGCGAGCATTTTCTTACTGTCAACGTCACTCACCAGCTCGCATTGCTCTTTCGCCAAAGCCAGATGATGACTCATCGCCGATTTGTCACCCGCCACCATCGCCGATCGCGCCAACGCTTCGTGAGCGTAGCCGACATAGAATGGCTCAAGCCCGGCGCTTTGCTCAAGACACATCAACCCGAAGTTCTTCGCGGCAATTGTTATGCCCAGAAGTGCATAGACACGTGAGGCCTGCCAATAGCCAACAGAGAAATTCTTTGGAGTGGCATCGGCACGCTGAGACCAGTGCCAGAGCGAAGTCCGACAGTAGTTGAGCATTTCCATTTCCTGCTCCGGCGTGCGCGCCGGCATGGTGATGAAATCCCAAGTCTTGTTAAAGCAGTGAGCCGAAAAATACTTGTGGGCATCCTGCAGGTCAAAGTTTGGTGTTGGCGGCATTTGTATCTCCTCTTGAGTAGTGTGATTGAGAATAATCGTATGACCTCACAGTAGGACTTCAGTGAAGCGAGGTCATGAATTCACTCATCGCATCGGCGACTGCTTTGGGTTGATCGACCCACATACAGCAGCGCGAATTTGGAATCGTTCTCATCGTGACATTCGCCCTACCGTCAAGCGATTTACCCCAACCCACGTAACCGAATGTCTGGACCATGTAGCTGTTGCTGCCGTCGACCCAGAGTCCTTCGTACCCGGGATTCAGAATCAGTGTTGGCGTCTTGAGTTTGCCGATCTCTCGGGTGAGGTCTTGCGACTCAAACTCGCACAGATAGCGCACCCAAACGTGTAGCGGCGGCCGGGCCGCCTCGCGCCACAATCGCAAACCCATTACCGGATGCGCGGCATAGTCGGTCGGGAAGAAATTGTTGTCGTCCCAAGTTTCACGAGTTACGTACTTGAACCAGCGCGCCCCCATGAATTTGTCCATCGTGGCCACCCGCTTTTCGTAGGTGTCATAGTACTTCGCGTAGTTGGTGTCGACGGCAAAGTTGGCAACCGGCGCTCCAGTCAACAGAACCACGCCTTTAACTTTGTCAGGGTGATTGATGGCCAAGCGAGCGGCCAACTGGGTACCCACCAGCCAATGGCCGACAACGGTTATGTTCTGAAGGTGTTCGTCGGCGATCAGTTTCTCGATTCCAGCAAGCGCCCCGTTGGTCCAGGTCTGCGCCGAAAAACTGACCGATTCAGGCGGACAAGGCGGCGCCGCCGTGCCGCCGAATCCGGCGAGTGTGACAGCGTAGGTCGTATATCGGTCGGCCAGCGCCGCAGTGAGTTCATCGAATACTTGTCCGCCGAATCCGAGACCCGGAATGAAAATCACGCACCTGTCGCCAATTCCGGACTTGATGACGCCGCCAAGACTTCCGAGCGGCGCGGCTTTGTACCCGGCCGGGTCGACAAGATTGTTCAGGGTCGAGTCCTGCTTCATAAGTCGCTTGCAGGTTTCCTGTGCGCCGGGGCGTGAAGAGGCAAGAATGCAGATCAGCAGCGCTGACAAGATGAGGCGTGAGAATCGGGCCATGCGTGTTCCTTTCCGGGTTTGCGGTTCTGATTCGACGGTACGCGGCCGTCTGGTGGGTATTGGACGGAAAAAGACCACGTTTGGTCGTCCCGGATTACAAAACCGAACCCCAAACCGGGTCAAATCGGGCTAATTTTGGGATTTTTTGTAGTCAGACGGGTTTTGGCCCGTGACTTTTTTAAAAGCTGAATTAAATGAGGACTTTGAGCGGAAACCGACGTCCATCGCCAGACCAAGGATAGTCAGGTGCTGATAGGCCGGGTCGGTCAGGCGGCGCTTGAGTTCTTCGACCCGGCAGGCGTTAACAAAGTCAGGAAAGCTTTGCTTGTGCTCTACATTGATATAGCGTGACAGATACCCCGGCGGCGTGCCGATACGGTCAGCCGCGGATTTGAGTGTGAGATCGGGGTCCAGATAGATCTTCTGACTCTCGAAAAGCTCGGCGACCTTTTGTTGTAGTTGTCGCTCTACGTCGGGCGAGAGGGTCAAGGTCTGATACTTGCGTGTGAAGTCGGGCAATACCAAGTCTTCGTTTTTGATGACCGAAATTCCCAGATAATATATGAGGAGAGAATACAGGGCGGTAATGGCGTAGTTGATTTGTGCCCGGTAGGTTCCGGTAACGATTGTCCCGACAATCGGGATGGCCAGCAAAATCAGGCAGAGCACAATGGCCACAACAAAGCGTCGAAGCCAGCGGAGTCGCTCTGCCAGCGGGATGACCAGCGGCGCGGCATCGGTTGGTGTCAGCTCCTTTTTGATTAAGAGGATCGTCCACACGATGTAGGTGCTCAAATGCACAAGATATCCGGCAAACAGAAATCGGGCCGCTGGCCAGAGTTGCGCGCCCGGTTCCATCGGCAATCGGATATAGTTGCGCTTGAATTCCGGCTCGCTCAGAAAAATCGCCGAAAAGAGAAACCCGAAGGCAACCAAGTAGGGGATGAAGTGCCCCAGATCGAACACCCGAAATTTGAAGTCCGGGTCGGTAATGGACCTGGCATACAGCGCAATCAGCGGCCCGATAAGCAGAATGCTCGCACGGGAAAATCCGGCCAGACGGAGCATCTCAAGCCACGCCCCCGAAGCGAACAACCAGTTGTCGAAATTAGTTGCGATGAGAACCAGCAGCACGCCGCAGAAGAGATAAGTCGCGCGGGGGTTGGTTTTCCGCCCGGTCAAAAGAATAGTGAGCAGAAAGAGCCCGATCGCCACACTCGAGATCAAAAATATCGACCAGAGATTCATCGCATCTATCATATCTACCGAAGATTCTCTTGTCAATTCGAAGGCAGAAAGTTGTTGGCCGGATGCAACAGCGGCTGGCCTTTGGTCGTCTAAGCACCTATATTCGCCCCGAAAACTGCCGCTCCGGCTCCGGTGTCGGCCACCACAAAGGATACGTGATTGGTACTACTAAATATCGCCCGCACGACTGTGTGTCTTGTTCTACTCATCATACTTGCCGGTGCATCGGCCACGATGGCCCAGCACAATTCGAACGCACCGCGCAAGCAGCTGCAGGCGGTCAGGATAGAGGGTCAATCGCCGCACCTCGACGGTCATCTGGATGACCCGATTTGGAAATCGGCCATATGGACCACTGATTTTGCGCAGAAAGAACCGGTCGAGAATGGGGTGCCGTCGGTAAACACGGCCGTTGCAATCGCATGGGACGACGATGCCGTGTATGTCGGAGCCAGAATGTACTGCGAGCACCCGGAATCGCTGGCGATGTATCTGGATCGTCACGACAATCAGGGCCCGGCCGAACAATTCATAGTGACCTTTGACTCCTACCATGATCACCGAACGGCCTATGGCTTTGGGGTTAATGTCGCCGGAGTAAGATTCGACCGCTACAATCTTTCCGACAACGAGGGAGACCGTGACTTTTCATACAATCCGGTCTGGGAAGCCAAAACGGCGCGCGACTCGGTCAGCTGGACCTGCGAGATGCGGATTCCCTTCTCGCAGCTTCGCTTCAACGATATTCCGGCTCAGGTTTGGGGCGTGCAGTTCAACAGATGGATACCATCGCGGTTCGAAGATATTTTCTGGGTTGTCATTCCCAAGAACGCGACCGGATTCTCATCCTGGTTCGGTGAACTGAATGGAATCCACGATGTAAAGCCGTCGCGGCGGCTTGAACTCATGCCGTATATGGCGAGCAATGCCGGCATTGCCGGTGAGTCGCCGCATCCCAATGATCCGCTGCACGACCGGGTGACGACCGACAGTCGAGTCGGCGCCGATCTTAAAATGGGGCTGGGACCAAATCTGACACTTGACGCCACTATCAATCCGGATTTCGGGCAGGTCGAAGCTGACCCGGCAGTAGTGAATCTGTCGGCGTATGAAACCTCGTTCAGTGAGCGGCGGCCGTTTTTTTCAGAGGGGAATGAACTTCTCCAGCCCGAGGGGCCGTCGTATTTCTATTCACGGCGTATCGGCGGCGCGCCGCGCGGACCGGCCAACGGCGACTTTGTCAGATATCCGGAAAATTCGACCATTCTCGGTGCGGCGAAAGTCTCGGGCCGGATCTCGCCGAAAACTTCCCTTGGTCTGTTGGCCGCACTGACCGGGCGAGAAAAAGCAACCGTGTACGACACAACATCCCAATCCGAGGAGAAAGTCGTGGTCGAGCCGGCGACGACCTACGGATTGACTGCGGTGCGGCGAGATTTTGGGGCGAACGGCTCCTCGGTCGGTCTGCTTCTGACCGGAATAAGTCGTGACCTTGGCTCGAACGCCGATCTGAAGTCGATACTTCGAAGTCAGGCCTTTACCGGCAATTTCGACTGGAATCTCAGATTCGACGGCGGCAAGTACGATCTTATCGGATACGCGGGGTTCAGCAATGTACGTGGATCGACCGATGTCATCACCCGCACGCAGAGGGCTCCGGCGCACTACTTTCAGCGTCCAGATGATCAGGATCGGCTGAGTGTCGACACCACTCGCACCGCTATGACCGGATTTACCGCCCAGGTGCGCGGCGGCAAGCGGGCCGGAAAGCATTGGCTATGGGGCGGCGGGGCCAACATTGAGTCACCCGATTTTGAACTGAATGATGTCGGTCTGCTTGGATCGGCCGATGACATCAGCCAATGGGGACATCTGGCGTACCGTGAGACGAAACCGGGCAAGATCTTTCACAACTACTATCTCGAACTTTCCTGGAACGGCGGATGGAATGGAGCGGGCACCAATACCTATAAGGAAATCGATTTCTATACCGAAGGCACATTCAAGTCGTTCGTGAATTTCAGTGGATATCTCGCCTTGTTTCCGTCGACGTACGCAGACGATTTCACGCGCGGCGGGCCGCTGATGAAAAAGCTCGGATCACAGGAAATTCACTTGTCGATTAACAGCCCGTACGGACGTCAAACCCAGTACGGGACATCGCTGACATACAATTGGGGTGAGCGCAACTCCTGGTCGCGATCGATAAAACTCACTTATTCACGTCGGATGGGCAGCGGCCTGGCGGTCTCCATTGTGCCCTCGTGGAACGAATACCGCGACCCGCTCGCATGGTACGGAAAAGACACCAGCGGCGGCGCCGCGACATTTGGAGACCGATATATCTTTGCCACCCTGCGCGGCAGTGAGGCCCGTATCGGAACAAGAGTGAACTATTACTTCTCACCGGTGCTGTCGCTTGAGATGTATGTCGAGCCGTTCGCGGCCTCGGGAAACTATTCCGACCACGGTGAGTTGGCGGCAGTCGGCACGAACAATCTGCGCACGTATGGTACCGATGGGACATCAATTGCGCATGATGCCGGCGAATACCAGGTGGTAGATGGCAGCGATTCATTCACGCTGCCCGACCGCAATTTCGGCGACCGATCTTTTCAGTCCAATGTGGTGTTGCGATGGGAATTCGCCAGAGGAAGCGCCTTCTATCTGGTCTGGCAGCGTAACCGCAGCGACGAGCGCGAACTGGGACGGCGGGTGAGATTTCGCTCGCTCGGCGATGCCCTCACGGCCGACGGTAGTGACTATGTTGCGCTCAAAATCTCCTACTGGATTCCAGTGAAGTAAGTTCGGATATTGTCCGAATGGAAACCGTCTGGCCGGACAACAAGAAATTCGCATTCAGCATTTTCGACGACACCGACTACGCTACTATCGATAATGTCGGTGAGGTCTACCGCTTTCTTGCCGATCTGGGAATTCGGACAACGAAATCCGTCTGGATATTCGATGGCACCGAACCGGGCAATTGTCCCGGGCAGACCTGCCAGGACCCGGCCTACCTGAAGTGGGTGCTTTCTCTCAAAGAACAGGGATTTGAAATCGGGTACCATATGGCTACCTGGCATACTTCCTCCCGTATGCGCACGATCGAGGCGCTCGACAGGTTTCAGGAATTGTTTGGTGGTCCGCCCAAAGTCGGCGCGAATCACTCAGATTGTCGTGAGAATATTTATTGGGGAGCGGCCCGAATCGGCGGGGCGAATCGACTCATGTACAATCTGGCGACGAGATTGCGATTTTCCGATCGCTACCGCGGGCACATCGAGAGCGATCCGCTCTTTTGGGGCGACATCTGTAAGCAGCGCATTACCTATTGGCGCAATCTGGTCTTTGCCGACATTGATACACTCGCGGCCTGCCCGATGATGCCGTACACTGATCCACAGCGACCGTATGTAAACTTCTGGTTTGCGTCATCAGACGGCTCGAATATCGATCTGTTCAATCGGTGCCTGTCCGAAGAAAGCCAGGAGCGCCTTGTGGGGTCCGGCGGGGCGTGCATCATGTACACACACTTTGCTTCCGGATTTCAATCGGAGAAAACATTACATCCTCGCTTTCGCACGTTGATGGAACGGCTGGCCAGGGCCGGCGGGTGGTGCGTGCCGGTATCAACATTGCTGGATTATCTCAAATCGCAAAACGGCGGCCACGTGATCACACCTTCGGAGCGAACGGCGATCGAACGCAAGTGGGTAGTCGAAAAGCTCTGGCGCGGGCGAACATGAGTATCACCTTCGAGCCACTCTCGACCGTCGATTGGGAATATCTCGATTCGTTTGCCGATCGCACCCTATTTCAAACGAGAGCATGGATTGAATTTGTCGCCGAGGCACAAGCGGCGACTCCGGTTATACTCGAAGTGAAGGTTGATAATCAGCCGGTCGGATTCTTTACCGGACTCACAATTCGTCGCGGCGGGTTCAAAATCCTCGGTTCGCCTTTTCCCGGCTGGTCGACCTCGTATCTCGGTTTCAATTTGATACCCGGAGTGGACCGGACGTTTCTGATTAATCCGCTCGCAAAATTTGCGTTTCGAGAACTCGGGTGCTGGCACGTTGAGCTGATGGATCGGAGTCTGACTGTTGAACAGATGGATGCACTCGGGTGGGAAGGACGAAACTTTGCCAACACCGAAATCGATCTCTCCGTCAGCGAAGAGGATATCTTTGCCAATATGAAGGGCTCGTGTCGCACCAGCATTCGGAAGGCCGAACGATCGGGAGTTACAGTTGAAATCGCCGATGACAACCAATTTTCATCGGAGTTTTACTCGCAATTGACTGAAGTATTCGCCAAGCGAGGGCTCAAGCCGACATACTCAAAGGAGCGAGTGGATTTGCTCCGCAAACACCTTGGCCCGACAGGGAATCTGCTTTTGGTGCGCGCAAGAAACGCTGACGGCATTTGTATTGCGACGGGAATCTATCCGGCGTTCAAGAACCGTATGTACTTCTGGGGTGGCGCGAGTCTGCGGGAGTTTCAAATATTGCAGCCGAATGAGCCGGTACAATGGTTCGCAATGCGGCATTGGAAGGATCGCGGCGCAATCGCCTGCGATATGGGAGGTGGGGGAGAGTACAAGCTCAAGTACGGCGGGTATCCGATAGTCATTCCCTGGCGCCGCAAATCGAAATATGCATGGATTGGTACGCTGAGGGTACTCGCACAGCGCACACACGCCGGTTGGCGTCGGTTTGCCGGAAAAATCTAACCACACCGCTTGAAAACTATTCCGTATTGTGCGACTTAGGGGCCTTTTTGTCCCTGTTCGTCAGAGAAATGGGAACAGAAACGCTCGTTTTTTTGTTGACTAGGTGGACGGTAAGGGGTCAATTCGCTTAAGGTTACGTGAAATGTGCCGATAGAATTATTGAGCGTTCCAGTGAAGGGACGCACAAGAAAGCATGGAGCAATTTTGGTACACACAGTAATTAGTCAATTCGTATTGGATTCATCCATTCAAAACACGAGGGAAGAGGTATGAACTACAAACGTCTTCTGGTGTTTGTGGCGTTGTGCTGCATCGTAGCCGGACAGTCGTTCGGCGCGGTCGTCGGAAAAATTTCCGGCGTGATCACCGACGCACAAACCAAAGAACCGCTTGTCGGCGTTTCTGTCTCTGTCGTCGGTACGACGATGGGCGCGATGACCGACGCGAACGGCGTGTACAACATCATCAACGTGCCAGTCGGCACTTACACGCTCAGAATCACATCGATTGGATACTCCGCACTTGAAGTTACCAATGTCGAAGTATCCGCCGATCTGACCAGTTATCAGAGTCAAGCGATGACCTCTCAGGTAACCGAGGTCGGCACGACGCAAACTGTCCGAGCCGAGCGCCCGCTGATCATCAAGGACAAGACTACGTCGATCAACGTGGTGAAGCGCGACGATATCCTGGCGATGCCGACGCGTGGATTCGAGCAAGTGGTCGGACTACAGAACAGCGTCGTGCGCATGAAGTCCAATGTTGATGTTCGTCAACGAGGCCAGCGCGAAGCTACCGCGGGCTTGGGATCGGAGCTGAATCTGCGCGGCGGCCGACCGTCAGAAGTCGCCTACTATGTGGATGGGTTCTCGCAGCAGGATCCGCTTTCCGGACTGTCAACAGCCAACATTAATAACAACGCCATCAAAGAAGTTTCGGTGGTGGCGGGGAGTTTCTCCGCGGAGTACGGTCACGTTTCCTCCGGTATCGTGAACGTGGTGACCAACTCAGGCGGCAAAGATTACCACGGCAACTTAGAAGTTGTTACGGACAACTGGCAAGGCGCCAAGAATAGTTACGACCAGAACTACTACTCCGGGGATTTCAGTGGTCCGATTCCGGGGATGGAGAAAGGTTCGTTCTTCTTTTCAGGTGAGCGCCGCTGGCTGGGCGACCGCGAACCCTCTTCGGTGCAGAAGGACATGGTCGAGGCGAATCACCTCGAGAGTATGCTGGGTGACAACTTTCAGCGGTTGCCGAATAATTCTCTGTCCGGATGGTCGTGGCAGGGAAAACTTGACTACAATTTTACTCCGAACTTGAAACTCGGACTGAGCACTAACGGTTCGCAGGACATCTGGCAGGAATACCGCCACGTGTACTTGTTCGATCTGGCTCACAATCCGAAGTACAAAGATCTGAACGCCGGGTACAATGCCAAGCTGACGCACACGCTGAACGCCAGCACATTCTATAATGTCAGTCTCTCCTATTTCAAGACTTACCGCTTCCGCGGCGACGGCGTGGCTTTTGATGATCTCAACAAGTATGATCTTGGACATGTGAATATCGAAGAAGACGCCCAGAATCTGTTCTTCCAGGACGGATCGTATTGGCCCAATTATCTCAAGCGACATTCTTCTTATGTAGGTATGAAGGGCGACATCACGCATCGCGTCAATGACAAGCACACTTTGCGCGGCGGATTTGACCTTCAGCGTCACACCCTTAGGTACTTCGAAAATCTGGACGCCACTCAGTTTTGGTCTGGCACACCAGGCGTCTGGGATTCCAACGGCGTACCGATCAATCTGAACCGATATGGCTATGATGCCTACGGTAACGAAACGGATGATGATGGCTTCCTTAACAATGTGAAGCACCCGATTAATCTCGGCGTGTTTTTGGAAGATCACTTTGAGTTCCGCGACCTTGTGATCAATGCCGGGCTTCGGCTCGACTACTTCGATTACAAGGCGCTCCGGGTCAAAGATTTACAGAATCCCCTTGGCCCTGCGGGCCCCGGCTCCACGACCATCGACCGTTCCGACTTGACCGAGAGCAAGAAGTTCACACGCGTATCACCGCGTATCGGCGTCGGGTTCCCCGTATCCGATAAAACTCAGCTTCACGTCAACTACGGGAAATTCTTCCAACGCCCGGATCTGCGTCGGTTATACGTCGGCTACGATTTCCTTGCCGCGCGCATCACCGGAGGCTCTTACTATCCGTTCCCGAGCCCGAATCTCGAGCCCGAAAAAACAACTCAATATGAGTTCGGTGTGTCGCACCAATTGGGTGATCACACCGCTATCAACCTGACGGCCTACTATAAGGATGTAGAAGACCTGACGCAGATCTTCCACCAGACTCCGGCCTTCCCGCAGGCGTACGATTTCTTTGCCAATACCGACTACGGTACTATCAAAGGCATGGACCTCGAGTTCACTATGAAGCGAACTCAGCATGTTCAGCTTAATCTGAAATACACACTTTCGTACGCGACCGGCACAGGTTCGTATGCGCAAAGCCAGTACATTGTGGCCTGGCAGAACCCGCAGAACCCGCCGAAGACGACCAGCCCTCTCGACTACGATCAACGGCATTCGCTAGTGGGTCTGTTCGATTGGAGGACGGGCGCCAAAGAAGGTCCCCGCCTTGGCGACACTTACCTTCTTGAAAATACCGGCGTCAACCTGATCGTGCAGGCGGCCAGCGGAACTCCGTATACGCCGACGGCGATTGACAACGAAATCACACTGGCAGCGTATACTCCGCGTCCTTCCGGATACATCAATTCCCAGAATCTGCCGTGGACATTCTCGATCGACCTCAAAATCGAGCGAACGATAAAGCTCGGCAAGTATTCGATGGTGCCGTACGTGCTGGTCAGGAATCTTCTCGACCGCAAGAACGTGCTTAGTGTGTATGAAGGAACTGGAAAGGCCGACGAAACCGGCTGGCTGCCGACTCCTGAAGGTCAGGTGTTCGTCGATCAGTTCGGCGATTCGGAGTATTTAGTTCAGCAGTATAATCCGAAGAATTATTCGAACCCTCGGATGATTCTGTTAGGCGTGAGAATGTCATTCTAAGGATTGTGAGGAAATAAACATGAAACTCAAACATATTGTGTGCTTGCTGCTGATCCTCGCGACCGTGTCGGTTTCGGCCGAACCGCCGTCGCGTCGATCTGCGCCGCAGCCGTCGTCGGCGACGCTCGATAACGCCACGTTTATCGACGCGAACAACATCGCGATGTTCGTCACCAACCAGTGTTCGTTCGGTCGCGACCTCTCGGGCATATTCGGATACGACTACGGAACTTTTTGGCCGTATAACGGCGTTCAGTTTATCCTGGATGGATCTCAGATAGCATCTCCATTATATGCATCGGGGATGTGGGTGGGTGGCGTCGACTCCGCGACCAACGATACTCTGGTCGCACTTGCCATCTACAATTCCGAGTATCGACAGGGTCCGGTGGTCGGGGGTACCTTCGTAGGTGATGCCGATCCGCTGCAAACGTACATCAAGACCTATAAGCTGTATGCGGATAGTCTGGCCGGAAATCCTAATGCCGACTATTCGAACTGGATATGGGCCTCCCGCATGGGAGCGCCGTTCCTGAATCAATATACCGACAGCGCCGACAGCGCGGGCACGTTGCGTCCCTCGATGAACACATGCCGT
>CAYVWS010000011.1:16089-31447 GCA_964455535.1 uncultured Ignavibacteriales bacterium
AGCGCCGTGCCGGCTATGATTGGTGATCAGATGTGCTGGGCGGTCTACAACGACTTCGATCCGGCCAAGGTAAACGATGCCGGTAGCTCAGGGCAAATCGGAATCGAAATCCGGCAGACCACCTTCGCATTCAAAAGGGAAGGCGCTCTCAACAACATCGTGTTCGTGAAGTTTCAGGCCTACAATCGCGGGTCGAAGACAATGCAGAATTGTTACTTCTCGTTGTGGGCCGATCCCGACTTGGGAGGAGCATCCGACGACCTTGTGGGATGCGACACGTCGGTATCTTTGGGATTTGTCTACAACGCGGACAACGAAGATTCTGACTACGGCAAAAGGCCGCCGTCGCTTGGCTATGACTTCTTCCAGGGACCGCTGGTATACACCGGCGATGTGGCTGATACCGGTACTGCCTGGAATTTCGCAAAGTGGCCGGGTTACAAAAACCTTGGTATGGCCTCGTTCAATAAGTACATCAACGGTACTGATCCGAGTAATTACGTCGAAGTCTACAACTACATGAATGGACTTACGATCGATGGATTGCCGCTGGACAACGGCACCAAATACTCGTATCCCGGCGATCCGGTGAAAGGCACAGGCGATCTGGACTTCGCACCTGCCGACCGCCGGTTTATGCAGAGCACCGGCCCGATCACCTTTAGACCGGGCGACTCTCTTGAAATACTCGCGGCCATCATTGTCGGCGGCGGTATTGATCGCAAGACATCTATCACTGTGATGAAATACTATGACGTCTTTGCACAAAAGGCGTACGACGACAAGTTCATCGTTCCGAAACCGCCGGTTGCGCCGATTGTGGCGTCGTCGGGCCTGGAAGGAATGGTCACGCTCAATTGGACCGATACTTCCGAAAAGAATCCGGGCGACTACCCGTTTGAAGGGTACACCGTGTACCAGGGTGAGACTCCGGCCGGACCGTGGACCGTAGTTGACAATTTCGCGGTACTCAACGCCACGATCAGCGATGAAGTACTCGATCCGTCGACGGCACAGCTTGAGACGCGAGTCGTAAAGGTGCCGAAGGATAACCCGGTGCGCAGGTATATTGGTATTTCGGAAGACGTCATTAAGGGTGGTCCGCTCCGAAACACGACGACCTACTTCTATAAAGTAGGCGCGTACTCGTATGATCCGAACCGGCTCCCAAGAATGCTCGAGGCCTCGACAATTGTGAGTGTTATACCGCAATCGCCGGTGGCTGACGAAGACCTTCCGACATCATTCGATGATACCCTGGTCGTGACCCACACGGCGGGTGTTTCCGATGGTGTGGTGTCGCCAGTCGTTGTTGACCCAAATCTTCTGAATGGTCATACGTACAGAGTAGTTTTCAGAGATTCGATCGGATTTGGCCTCGTGTGGGATCTTATTGATGTCACGGCTGGCGACTCGATCGTTCTGGGAGGTCAGACTAACTTTTCCGGTGATGATCTCTATGCGATCACAAACGGTTTCCGGGTAGAAGTATCGCAGAATACCGATCCGTTCAAGAACTTCGAAGTCGTGGCGAATGCCGACGGTCCTTTGGATCCACCCGAAGGCGGCGCGGCTGACTTCCAGGGATTCCCATCACTGCAACCGACTACACGTCAGCAAGTAGGCGACGGTCGCTGGCTCATTCATACTGGTGATGACGGCACGCGCGGTAGCTACGATAAGTTTAAGTCACGCACAACCCGCGATGGTGGAAACGCTGCAGCTATCGGAATATCCGATTACGAATGGCGCTTCACCTATGATACGGGCAACTATGCTCTTCGCTACAACGGATTTGGCTACGCCTCCGATGCGCCTATCCCGGTTCCATTCGAGCTGTGGAACATCGGAATTGCAACGCCAGACGACCCGTCGGATGATTTCAAGATGGTGCCGTGGATTCTCGAAAACGACGATGACAGTACTTTCAATCTCAGCGCCTATGGGGCGGGCAACGAGCACTCTGTTTCGGGTGGCAACAACGACCCATTCACTGATTGGATATACTGGCATTCGCCCGCCAACACCACACCAGGTGACGCCGGTTATCTCATTGCCAAGGGCGAAATGCTCTCTGGTACCTACGATGACGGTCGCGATCCGGAAGTGTTTGCCCGCATGGTGCTGGTCAACTGGAATGGCGGCGAGGCGCCGCCGTTTACGCAGGACATGCCCGAACAAGGCACAATCTTCAGAATCACGACGAGCAAACCGATTGCACAAAGCGATGTCTACGAGTTTGTAGCGACGGCGCCCACTCTGGTTGCGAAGACCGAAGGCGCGCTGGATAAGATCAACACCGTGCCGAATCCGTATTATGTGTACGGTCCGTACGATCCGGCCGCTACTAACCGCCAAATCAAATTCCAGCATCTGCCGGCGAAATGTTCGATTTCGATCTATACGCTGGCTGGTGATCTCATTCGTAAGCTCGAAAAAGATGATCCGAGCACATCGATCGCGACATGGGATGTGAACACCTTCCAGGGAATTCCGGTTGCATCCGGGATTTATATCTGGGTCGTCGAAGCCCCCGGCTTTGGTCAGAAAGTGGGCAAGATGGCGGTGTTCATGGAAGTTGAAGTGATCGGTAAGTACTAAGCAAGGAAGGATGTTACAATGAAAACCAAAATCATTTATGTGACTCTGTTTCTCCTTGCGATAAGCCTTACTTCGGCTATCGCCGGGAGCGACCGGCGGCTTGGTACTGCCGGTGGACAAGATCTGCTCATACCCGTCGGCTCACGCGGAACGGCTATGGGCGGAACGCTGATTGCCAACGCGACCGGAATCGAAGCGGTGTTGTACAATCCGGCCGGATTGTCAACCCTCGACGGTTCCGAAGCGATGTTCTCACACCTGCCGTATATTGCGGATATTGATGTGAACTTCGGCGGTATCGCCACGGCGATTGAAGGATTCGGTACGATCGGCGTGGCGGCAAAGGTCACTTCGATCGGCGATATGCAGGAGACGACCGATCAGTATCCCGACGGTACGGGCAGGGTCTTCAGCCCAACCTATGCGGTGCTTGGTGTGACCTACGCCAAACAGCTCACCGCCAATGTCGGCGTTGGCGTGACCGGAAATTTCCTCTCCGAGTCGATTTTTGAAGCCCATGCGTCCGGCCTGGCTTTCGATGTCGGATTTACGTACGACCCCCGCTGGAAAGGTGTCAAGCTCGGACTAGTAATGAAGAATTACGGACCGAGAATGCGCTTCAGCGGTAAAGGATTCGAGCGGGACCTTGATGGGAACCACAAGGGTTCGCCGAATTCTGCGTCGTTTGATCTGCCAAGTTATTTCGCGATGGGGCTCTCGTATGACGCCTTCAGCGACGAGAAAAACCTGGCGGTGCTAACCGGCAATTGGATTTCCAATGCCTTCTCCCAGGACCATTGGCAGGGAGGCGCCGAGTACGCCTACGACGGCAAGTATTTCCTGCGCGCGGGATACAACTACTCCAAGCAGACCGACTACATTTATGGTTTCTCTCTTGGAGGTGGGTTGACAATACCGCTCGGCGGCGATACGAAGCTGACGTTCGATTATGCCTGGACACAGACTGATACGTTTGACGACAATCAGTACTTTACTCTGCGCCTCGGTTTCTAATTCGAGTGTCATTAAATCAAAGCGGGTCGAGAGTAATCTCGATCCGCTTTTTGTTTGATGAAAAACTTTGTGAACCGACCACAGTGCGGTCGGCGATCAGACTGCGTTACGTAATCACCGATTCAACTGGACCGCATGAACCATCCAGACATTCGGCTCGATGTAGAGCCCTTTGTCGGCCTCACGGTCGATCGTGATCGGCGACAACGCAAACGGGATGATGTACTGACCACTCTCGAGGAATTGCATTTTGGTCCACTTTTCCCACTGTTCAACGGTGCCGGGAATATTCATGGCTTGGGGGCAGACTTTGATCAGCCGCGCGCCGAGCGATTCGTGCACGCGCAGCCAGGCGTCGAACAACGCGCCGTCGGGTCGCCGCCATCCTACATAGCTCGTCATCGGAGTCAACGGGTACATATGCTTCTGATTCGGGCGCACAGGCGCTATCAAGGCATTGAAGCGATGTGACGCCGCGATCGCACTCATCGCCGCGACCATTCGCCGACTCAACTGCATACCGCGCAATTTGGGATCGATCACGATCTGAACGGCGGCAAGCGTATTGGGTGAGACGCCGGCGTCGCGCTGTGCAAACGCAGTCACGACCTCCCAATCCCAGCCGGTGTCGGGGAGTTCTTCGATCGGCTTTTCCCACTTGAGAGGAACTGAGTTGCCGACTGCCAGAATCGTGTCCTGCTCATCGATCATCGCGAATTGGAATTCGGTGAATTCCGGATAGAGGCGGGACCAATAGGTCTTTGACACCGGGTCCTGGCACATGAACTCAGGCCACGCCGTTCCGGTGAAGGTATTCATCGCGTCGGCCAAATCCGTGCGGTCTGCGGCCGTTACAATTCGGCAGCGACTTGGATCGGCGGTCATTCCGCCGATCCGTGAGCGCCGGTTGTCGTGGCGGCCGATTCCGTCTGTTCGGCCTTTGCTTCAGTCTCGTGCTTCGTGAACCGAGTGAGCATCGTGTACACCGCCGGCACAAGAATGAGCGTCAGGAATGTCGAAAAAATCATGCCACCGACAACTGCCAAACCCAGCGGACGGCGCGACTCAGCGCCGGCGCCCAATCCGATTGCAATCGGCAAGACGCCGAAGACAGTCGCAAATGAGGTCATCAGAATCGGGCGCAATCTTGTTCGTGCCGCTTCGATGACTGCTTCATGCAGGCTGTTACCACGCTCACGCAACTGGTTGGCGAATTCGACGATAAGAATCGAGTTCTTCGTCACCAGCCCGATGAGCATGATCAACCCGATTTGCGAGTAGATGTTCATCGTCTGCCCGAAGATAAAGAGCGATACGAACGCGCCGACCAAGGCCAGCGGTACGGATAGAAGAATCGTCAACGGATGAATGAAACTCTCGAACTGCGCGGCCAATACCAAGTAGATGAATAGCAGGGCGAAAAAGAACAGGTAATACAGCGACGTGCTCGATTCGCGGAATTCGCGGGAAAGGCCGGACAGATCGCGCCGAATCGACGGCGGCAGGTCAGCGTCGGCGATGGCATCGAGATCATCAAGCGCCTGACCCAAACTCGCGCCGGGTGCAATTGAAGCAGAAATGGTCGCCGAGCGAACCCGGTTGAAATGGTTCAGCTCTTTGGGTGCGACCGTTTCCTTCACGATGACCACGTTTGACAGCGGAATCAACCGACCATTTCCCCTTATGTAGATTTCGTTGATCACATCAGGTGTGGCGCGATCGGACGGTCGCATCTGGGTCATCACGTAATATTGCTTAGCGCCGCGCTTGAAGTTGGAGACGACGCGACCGCCCAGAAGAGTCTCGATGGCCGAGCCGATATCAGTGACCGACACGCCCAATTGAGAGGCGCGTTCGCGGTCGATAGTGATATCAAGCTGCGGTTTGTTCAAACGGAGATCGGTATCGGGGTTCAGAAGGTAGCCGAGCTTGGCGACCTTGGCCATCATCACGCCGACACCCTGCTGCAAGTTTTCGTACGTATCGGCCTGAAGTACATATTGCACCGGAGGCGCGAAGTCCTGACCGAGCGATGGCGGATTAATGACGAATGCAAATACGCCGGGAATCGACATGAGGGGGAAGAACAACTCCTGCACAATCTGCTGCTGCGACCGCTTGCGCTCATTGTGCGGCTTGAGCTGCATGAAGACAAAACCGTTGGTAACGCGGCCGGGTCCGCCAAAGCCCACGCCGGTCGCGGTGAACAGACCTTTGCATTCCGGAACTGACAGCAAGATTCCTTCCACTTGACGCATATACCTGTCTGTGTATTCGAGCGTCGCGCCTTCAGGAGCGATGACGATTCCGAAACCGACACCGCGATCTTCGGTCGGCACCAATTCGCTCGGAATAAACTTCAGAAGCGCCAAGCTTGCCGCAACAATGACAGCGGCGCCGCTCAGCACAAGCCAGCGGCGGCGGAGAGAACTACGAAGAATCTTTTCGTACGTGCGATCCATCCAGTCGAAGAAGGCATCAAATGACCGGCTGGCCCAGTTCCCGGAGCCCGGAGCGGCGTGCAGCGGCTTGAGAATTTTGGAGCAAAGCATGGGCGTGAATGTCAGAGCGACAAAGCCGGAAATCAGCACCGCGACACCAACCGAAAGCCCGAACTCCCTGAAGAGACGTCCGACGTCGCCGGAGAGAAACGAGAGCGGCACAAAGACGGCCACAAGCGAGATAGTAGTCGCCAGAACGGCGAAGCCGATTTCGGTCGAACCGTCGTAGGCGGCTTTCAGCCGCGATTTCCCCATTTGCATATGGCGGAAGATGTTTTCCAGAACCACAATGGCATCATCGACCACCAGCCCGATAGCGAGCACCAGCGCCAATAGTGTCAGAATATTGATCGTGAATCCGGCGAAATACACAATCGCAAAGGTACCGATGATTGAAGTCGGAATCGCAAAGGTGGGGATGATCGTTGCACGGAAACTCTTGAGAAACGCGAAGATCACGATGATCACCAGTAACACCGCGATCACAATGGTGTCCTGGACTTCGCTGATTGATTCTTCAATAAACGTAGCCGAGTTATACGCGATATCAAGCTGCGATCCGGGCGGGAGCAGTTTGCGGAATTCAGGAAGCGCATTCTCGACCGTCTTGGCGACCTCAACCGTGCTTGCCTTCGACTGCTTAACGACACCCATGCCGAGCGCCTGCTGGCCGTTCCATCGCACGGCGGTGCGGTCGTCTTCGGCGCCAAGTTCTACTTTGGCTACGTCGCCCAGTCGGACGATCTGATCACCGGTTTGCTTGACAATAATCGAAGCGAACTGTGCGGCATCGTTCATGTCGCCAAGCGTACGCACGGCGAATTCGCGTCCGGTTCCTTCGACACGGCCGCCGGGGATTTCGGCGTTTTCGCGGCTGATCGCATCTTCGACATCGGTAGTTGTCAGACCCGCCGACGCCATTCGAAGTGGATCGAGCCAGACGCGCATCGCGTATTTGCGTTCGCCGCCCATAAAGACCGACGCGACACCCGGAAGGCGAAGGAGTCGCTCTTTAAGGATGCGCTCGCCGAAGTCCGTTAATTCGAGGTTTGATTGCTGCTTGGAAAAGAGGGCCAGCCAGACAATCGGCTGCTGGTTCACGTCGACTTTTTCGATGATCGGATCATCGGCCTCGCGCGGCAGACGGCCACGAATTCGTGAGACTCGATCTCGCACATCGTTGGCCGCTTCGTTGACATCACGGCCGAGCTCAAATGTAATTGTGATTGTTGAACCCTGCTCCTGACTGGATGACGTAATCGTCTTTACGCCTTCAATAGTCGAGAACTGCTCTTCGAGAACGTCGGTAATTTCCGTTTCGATAACGCTTGGACTGGCGCCTCTATAAAAAGTGTTAATAGAGACAATGGGCGGATCGATATCGGGGTATTCGCGAACCGGCAAACGGAAATATGATACGAGCCCGAAGAGAATAATCACCAGACTCATCACGGTCGCGAGGACCGGACGACTAATTGAGACTTCAGAGAGTTTCACTTGCCGCTCCCCGAGTCAGCTGGTGTCGCGCCCGAGTCGGCACTCGGTGGCGCAGTTTGGCCGCCACCGGGGGGCATAGCTCCGGCAGGCATAACTTTGGCGCCGTCGTAGAGTTTCTGATGTCCGGCGCGAACGACTCTCGCTCCGGTGGTCAATCCGGACACCACTTCAACCGAGCCGGCTTGACGCGAGCCAAGAACTATGGGTGTCCGCAGTACGGAATTGTCGGGTTGGACTGAAAAGACGAAGGCCTGGTTGCCCTCGGCGAAGACCGCTTCGTCGGGAATGGTCAGCGAATTGGGGCGTTCGCCCAGAACGGCAGTCACCGTAGCGGACATGCCCGGACGAAACTTTCTGTCAGGATTGTTCACGCGCGCAATTACTCTGACACTGCGGGTCGACGTATCGATCACGGGATCGATAACATCGATTTTGCCGGTTAATTCATAGCCGGGATAGGCGGGCGTGGAAATGGTGACTTCGGAACCGCGGTGCAGTTGCGGGTAGACTCTTTCCGGAACCGCGAAGCCGACTTTCAGACGTCCGATCTGGGTCAAGGTAGTGATTGGTGTCGTCGTGAAGCCAGAAAGCAGGAATGCGCCGGGTGAAACCATGCGCGGGCCGGTGACTCCGGAGAAGGGCGCCCGGACCTGACATTTCGAAAGTCGCACCCGCGCGGTCTCATAGTCGGCCTCGGCAACTTTCAGATTTGCGTCCGCGATATCCATCTCCTGCTTCGATACCGCGCCGGCGTCGAGCATCCGTTTAGTTCGATCGTAGGTGATCTTCGACTGATCGCGGGTGGCGGCCGCCGACTGAAATGCGGCTTTGATCTGCTGATCGTCCATCTGCGCAATCAGGCCGCCGGAATCAATTTCCTGGCCTTCGGCAAACGGCATGTCCATTACAAGAGCGCTCACTTCGGAAACAATAGTAACGGCCTCAGCGCCTTCGATTGTCCCGACCGCTTCGAACTTGTCAGTTACAGTAACTGTTTGCACATCGGCGATTTCGACCGGCGTGGGGGGCATTTCAAATCCGCCGCCTGCCTGTTGTTTGCTGCAGCCGAACCAGACCATGGCCCCGGCCAATGCCAAGGCATACAATGAGATTGTGCGCGCTTTCAAAATGCTGTGTTGCATGCGTGAAATTCCTTGAGGATATATCTTGCCGTGACTCCTGCAAAAGAGCCGGCCTCGATGTGATTGTTTACTCTTGTTCTGCCACTCATACGGGTTGGTGTGTCTTATCTCTAACGGAACCAGAGCATTGTAGTTCCGCCAAGTTTTGAAACATACAGAGGGATGGCGCCGAAATCAAATCACATTGCCACTGTGACCCAAATGAAATTCTCTTCGTTAGGGTGCGGTTAGGGACCAACTGATTTCACGGACACGAAAATCCCGCTGCATCCGAGTGGCAAAAACATAGTATGAATGCTGCAAAGTGGACCTAATTTCGCGGTTGTCCACCTTGTTGGGCAGCGATAATTGGCGGAAAGGTCGCCCGAAAACACGACGTAACTCGTTGTGAATAAGAAAGATAATAAAAATGTCCGAGTCGCCGCAACTTTTTGTGGTGAATGCCGTTTAATTACTTGACAGTGTTCAGTTTTTGTCTCATATTGTCGATGAATCGTAAGGACAAGAAAAGAGAATACTATGGGTACAGCGCAAAGAAGAGAACGGGAACGCGAAGAGATGCGCGACGCTATTATCAGCGCAGCGCAGGAGTTGTTTTTGTCGGAAGGATTTGCCGAAACGTCGATTCGTCGTATTGCCGAGAAGATTGAGTATACACCCGGCGCGATTTATTCCTACTTCAAAGACAAAGACGAAATCCTGTATGAAATTCACAAACGCGGGTTTACAAAACTGGCCGAATACCTGAAACCCGCGCTGTCGCTTGACGACCCGCTCGACAAACTTCACGAGACCGGCCGGCTCTATATGAAATTCGCCTTTGAAAATCCCGAATACTACGACCTGATGTTCATCAGTCGCGCCATTCCGCGGTCATTTGGCGATCACAAGGATTGGGAAGAAGGCGGCAGCGCCTACAATGTGCTGATGCAGTGCGTGACCGAGTGCATGGAGAAAAACAAAATCCCGAAAGGTGATGTGCATGTAGCATCGTATCTGATGTGGTCAATGGTCCACGGGATGATCTCGCTGCGGCTGCGTAAGCGCTGCATATTTTGTCCCGACGATGAACAAAAGCAGCTGCTTGATGCGGCGTTCGCCTATTGGTTTCAAATGATTCGACGAACGAATTAGGAGTATTTTTTTTGCCATGCAATTGAACACTGTTCAGAAACAGAGTGATGTTCAATCACTCGCGAGAAATAACGAAGCAATGGAAATTCAGGAGATGAAGCATATGTGTACTTTCAAGACACTCGGAGTAATGGCCGCGGCGAGCATCGGGTTGTTCGCCCTGGCGAGCTGCGGCTCGAGTTCAAATGCGACAACCACAACACAAAACGAGCCCACTCCGGTCCGGCTCGAAGCAGTGGCTCACACTTCGGCCGGTCTGCCTATCCGCGCCGTCGGCCGGCTGGAAGCTAAAGAAGAACTTGGATTGTCATTCAAGATCGGCGGCATAATCGACCGCGTGTATGTCGACGAAGGGGAGCGTGTACACAAGGGTCAACGGCTCGCGTCGCTCAACCTAACCGAAACCGATGCCGCGGTGTCACAGGCGCAGAACAACTTCGACAAAGCGGAGCGGGACTGGAACCGCTACCAGCGACTCTTCGCCGACTCATTGATCACGCTTGAGCAAATGCAGAATGCAGCGACCGCCCGCGATGTCGCCAAAGCGGCGCTTGAAGCCGCCCGATTCAATCGCGAACATGCCGAGATTATTGCGCCGTCGGAAGGGCGGATATCAAAACGCCTTTTCGATCACAACGAGCTGGTCGCGGCGGGTTCGCCGGTGCTGGTGCTTTCCGGATATGACCGTGGCTGGGTGGTTCGCGTCAATCTCGCTGATCGCGACCTGGTGCGAGTCACGCGCGACGACAGCGCGACAATCGAGTTTGATGCTTTGCCCGGAGAGCATTTGCAGGGCAGAGTCTCCGAAATAGGCGCCGCGCCGAACCCCGCCAACGGAACTTATGAAATTGAAATTACGATCAGTTCATCAGTACAGTTGGTGAGTGGGCTCATCGCAAAAGTATCAATTCAGACGCCCATGAAAAAGGAATTCGCGGTGGTCCCGGTCGAGGCGCTGGTGACAGCTGACGGTCAGCACGGTTTTGTTTTTGTCCCGTCAGAAAGTCAGCAACGAGCCGCTAAGGTACCGGTGACAATTGCCTATCTCGACGGAAGCCAAGTTGTGTTATCCGATGGTCTCGGTTCACATCAGCAGGTGATAACGGCCGGTGCGACAAAGTTGTCCGACGGGTCGCCGGTCACGGTTGTGAAATAATCGAAGGGGAGTAAACTGATATGAAGATTGCGGAATTTTCAGTCAAGAACAGACAATTCACGATTGTCGTATTTCTACTGTTGATTGGTCTGGGCGTATCCGCCTCTTTGGGCATTCCGCGATCAGAAGATCCGATCTTTCCTATTCCGACATTCGCAGTGGTGGCGATCATGCCCGGCGGCAGCCCACAGGATCTGGAACAGCTGATCGTCGATCCGGTCGAGAAAAGCTTGAAAGAGCTTGAGGATATCAAACGGATCACGTCGACGTCGGAAGATCAATTTGCCATTGTCACGATTGAGTTCATGGCCGATGCCGACGCCGAAAAGAAGCACGACGAAGTGCTGCGACAGGTAAACGCCGTGCGCGGCGAATTGCCGTCCGACATGCAGAGTCTTGAAGTGGTGAAGTTCAGCACCACAAACGTGAGCATTGTCCAGTGTGCTCTCGTGTCCGAAACCGCTGATTACAAGCTGCTGCAGGACGAAGCCGAGAAGCTCAAAGACAGATTTGACGCGGTCGCGGGCGTCAAGGATGCCAAATCGAGCGGCTTTCCCGATGCGGTCGTTCGGATATCGATCGATCTGGAGCGGGTGGCGGCAATGCGAATTCCGCTCAATCAAATTATCTCGGCGATTCAAAGCGAAAACGCCAACATTCCGGGCGGAGCAGTCGAAGCCGGTCGTCGCAGATTCAATATAGAGACTACCGGACGGTATCGCTCCCTTGATGAGATTACATCGACAATCATAGGATCATCCGGCGGCGCGGTCGTACGTGTCGGTGATGTCGCGGATGTAAGCTGGGACAGCGAAGATGTCACCCGGCTTTCCCGAATCAACGGCGAGCGGGCGGTCTGGGTCACGGCAACACTTCAGGAAGGGCAAAATATCTTTGAAGTGCGCGACTCGCTGTATTCGGAGATGTCGAAGTTCGGCAAGACACTGCCGGCTTCGGTCAAACTGAAAGAAGGATTCGATCAGTCGCGCAATGTTGCCAACCGACTGAATCATCTCTTCGTCGATTTTCTGATTGCCATTGTGCTGGTGTTGATCACGCTTTTGCCGCTTGGGCCGCGCGCTTCGATCATCGTGATGATATCGATTCCGCTTTCGATGGCGATCGGCACCGCGATGTTGTACTTCACGGGATTCAGTCTCAATCAGCTGAGCATCGTGGGATTTGTCATCGCCCTCGGGCTGCTCGTCGACGACTCCATTGTCGTGGTAGAAAACATCGCGCGGTTCATTCGCAATGGGCACTCGCGATTCAAAGCGGCCATCCTCGCCACTCGCCAGATCGGTGTGGCGGTGCTCGGGTGCACGGCGACACTCTTGTTTGCGTTTCTTCCCCTGCTGTTTCTTCCGGGAGCGGCGGGAAATTACATTCGGAGCTTGCCGGCCTCGGTGTTGTACACTATCGGCGCATCGCTTCTGATATCGCTGACGATCGTGCCGTTTCTGGCAAGCTTTATTCTCAAAAATGAAGAGCACAAAGAAGGGAATAAGGTCCTGCAGGGGCTGACCTGGGTTCTGGGCAAGACGTATCGTCGGTTGTTGCACTGGTCGATCAGTCGACCTATCGCGACCGTCATTATTGCCGGAGTGATATTTGCCGGGAGTCTTGCGCTCATTCCGGTGGTTGGGTTCAGTCTTTTTCCCAAGGCCGGCATTCCGCAGTTTCTGGTGACAATTGAAGCGCCGGAAGGCAGCGCCGTGTCGGTGGTGGATTCGGCGGCGAGATTTGTCGAAGCGGCACTCGACGGTCAGCCGCACGTGCAAACCGTCATGACCAACGTGGGAAAGGGCAACCCGATGGTCTACTACAACCACAATACACTGGGCGAGAAGCCGAGTATCGGCGAGTTGTTTGTATTGCTCGATGAGTACGACGCCCACACGACGCCGCACTGGCTTGATACGTTGCGAGCTAAGTTCGATGCCTACCCCGATGCCGATATCGAAATCAAAGAATTCGAAAACGGCATGGGCGGCGATCCGATCGCAATGCGAATCACCGGCGATAATCTTGATACCCTGAAGATGCTGGCCGATCAGCTTGAGTCGGTCATCACCAGCACGGAGGGGACGATGTCGATCAACAACCCGCTGCGTTCGCCGCGCACCGACCTGCGGTTGACAATCAATCGCGACAAGGCAGGCTTGCTTGGAGTGCCATCGGCCGATATTCAGCGCACGGCTCGGGTTGCTGTGGCTGGGTTGACCGTCGGCAAGTATCGTCAGGATGACGGCAACGAGTACGACATTTTGTTGTCATCGCCCCGTCGCGAGCGTCCGACGACTGAACTACTGGATAAAATCTATGTCGGCTCTATGACGAGCGGATATATGCCGCTGCGACAAGTGGCGACTATGGAATTCCACGCGTCACCGTCGAAGATCAGTCACTACAATCAAAGGCGATCGGTCACTGTCACCGCCGATGTCCGTACCGGGTACAATACCGACCGTGTCACCAAAGAGATACTCGGCAAGATCGAGTCAGTCGGATTTCCTTCGGGGTATCAACTCATTCCTGCCGGTGAAATAGAAAGTCGGCGCGAGAGCTTCGGCGGGTTCGGCACCGCGATTCTGATCGCGGCATTCGGAATGCTGGTTGTACTCGTGCTTGAGTTCAAGACATTCAAAAGCACGCTGATTGTGGCCTCGGTAATTCCGCTTGGAGTCATCGGCGGAATGATTGCCTTGTTCATAGGCGGCGAGACGCTGTCGTTCGTGTCGATGATCGGATTCATCGCACTGATGGGTATTGAAGTAAAGAACTCGATTCTGTTAGTCGATTTCACCAATCAACTTCGTCAGAAAGGGATGAGCGTCGACGACGCCATTCAGGCCGCTGGTGAAATTCGCTTTGTACCGATTCTTCTGACAACGCTTACGGCAATTGGCGGCTTGGTGCCGCTTGTACTCGAGGGCGCACCGCTCTATGCGCCGCTGGCAATGGTTATTATCGGTGGACTAGTCAGCTCAACATTCTTGGCGCGATTGGTCACACCCGTGATGTACAAACTGCTTCCGCCGAAAATCGAAGTTGTGCACGAAACAGAAGCGGCGGCGTGATGCGGCTCAGAAGAGCCAGAAGACCACAAGCGCGAGGAGAGTCGGCCCGAAGGCCGCGACGGCCAGCCACACCGGACTGATGG
The DNA here is from genome assembly GCA_964455535.1 of uncultured Ignavibacteriales bacterium. GTDB lineage: Bacteria > Zixibacteria > MSB-5A5 > GN15 > FEB-12 > JACRAV01. Next base: position 30,298 of record CAYVWS010000011.1, read on the forward strand.
CGCCGTCGGGGAAGTATTTGCGGAGAATCGAGAAGCCGGCGGGATTGGGCGCATTGGCGATGACGGTCATGCCGCCGCCGACCACCGCGCCTGCGACGAGCGCGTGTTTGAAACTCTCGGTCGTGCCCGACACCAATGAACCAAGATAGGTGAGCGCCGCGTTGTCGGTGATGGCGGTCAGTGCGGCGGAGCCGAAATAGACGGCCGTGTCACTCATCGAACTGAGGACCGACTGCAGCCACCATTGTTGCGGTGTGCCCAGGACAACAAGTCCTGCCAGGAAAAAGGCCACCAGCAGTCCTTCGCGAAGAATGAGTTTGTCCTGATGCTTCGGATACGCCGCTGTGAAACCAAGGAAGAACAGGAAGATTCCCAGGAAGGCATGCGGCGTATGAGAAAAGGCGACGATACCCACCAGGAACAGCAGATGAATCAGTATCATCACTACCGGCACACGGGTCGTGTCGCCCGGTGCAGGCGGCTCCAGAAGCTTGAGTTGCTTGCGAAACAAGATCGTTACCACCAAAGCATTTATCAGCACGACTATCACCGCTTTCCAGCCGAAATGCATCAGCATATGCTGTAAGTCCCAGCCGAATTTCGATGACACCATGACAACCGGCGGCGCGGCAAAGTGAGTGAGGGTGCCGCCGATCGAGACATTGACAAACAGCACGCCGATCGTGGCGTACTTGAGTGTGGTCGACGTTTCGCGCTCAAAGATGATGGCCTGCAAGGTGAGAGCAGCGACCGTCATGGCGGCCGGCTCGGTAATGAGTGAACCGAGCAGCGGGACAATCGTGAGCACGCAAAAATAGATGCCGCCGCTTCCCGATAGCGGCAGGAGTTTCGCAAGTCCGAACACCGACGAAGAGGTGAGTTGCAGTACTGGCTTTGTCCCGGCCACAACCATAATGGCGAAGACAAACATCGGTTCGGTGAAGTTAAGCGATTCGAGATAGTCCGATACTGCCGACTTCCCGCTGCTTAGGAGCATGAAGATGCACAGAACCGAAGCCCAGAATCCGAACACCACTTCGACTTCACCCAGCAAGTGCCAGGCGCCGGCGTGGCGCGGCTGTCGATGGGCGAGCTGCTCGAAAAAGCGTGTGGAAAATGTGTGTACAACGGCCAGCGCGAAGAGCAGTGT
>CAYVWS010000012.1:0-31066 GCA_964455535.1 uncultured Ignavibacteriales bacterium
TCCGATACGGGCGGACATGTTGTCTACCCACGACATCTGCCAATTCTTGTTCTCGCGGTCGTAGGTTTCCCAGCTGGCGCCCAAGAACGGCATGCCCATCATGGATGATTCGTAAGTCATCGCCATGACGGCTCCGCCCACGGCGTAGTTCATTGTGGCAACTGCCTTCGTTTCCATCCAATTTGTGTCGGTGGGGGCCATTTTGAATTTCATGACGGCATCCCAGGTGCCGGCCATCATCGCGCACTGCTTCATTTCCTCCGGCGGGCCCATTGGCGGCATACCCTGCGGCTCACCCTTTGAATTATCCTGTGCAACGGCAACTGCGGCGCATAAAGCGAACGCTCCGGCGGTGAGCAACGATTTCCAATTCAATTGACGCATCTTTCCTCCTGAATATATTTTGGGTTTATTTCTTTTCCGGTTTGGGGAGCAGGCCGGCGTCGCGCATCAGATGCTTTAGAAGCAGAATCTGGCCGAAGTGTCCTGCGAAATGTTCAAGGACGTGGTAGACGGTCCATTCTCGCGAGATGACGCGATCTCGCAGCGGGTAGGTTGTCAGCAAATCGGCGTCGCGCCACTTCTGCAATTCCTGATGGGTGACCGCACGGGCGCGGTCGATCATGCCGAAGTAATCAGCAGAAGATTTGCCTTTGAGCGTCGCGGGGTGTGTCCCGTTTTCGGCAAGGGGGAGACCGTCGTCGTCGCCGCCGATTCCGGCGATCTGTTTGAACAACGCTTCGGCTTCCGGTTCGGCAAGCTGGTAAGGGGCGATGCGTATCCACCAGATATCGACGATGGCCAAATGAGCAAGCAGCATCCCGATAGTATTCACTCCCGGATGCGGCTGCCATTCGAGGTGGCGCACTTCAAGACCATCGCACGCTTTCTTGAGCAGCGCGAGCTGGTCGTCAAGCTGTGCGGCGAACGATGCGACCTGCGGATTGGCTTTTGGATCATATCCGGCAGGTACAGACAATTTGCGTTCTATCGCCATAGGTTCCTCTTCAAAAAAAATTCGTGATGATGTGGGCGGGAATCTACACAGGTGGGGCGACTCGCACAACCCCCGGCGTTCAAAATGTGAGGTGCCGGCAGGCGACGATTGACGAGTGGATTGTGTGGTGTATATTGATTATCACAATGATGGATTTATGTTTACAGTGATTATCACGGATGAACGGAGGAAAAAATGACCCAGCGAGTTCGTCTTGCCACCCTTGGATTTCTGCTAATGATTGCCTCAATCGCCAGAGGTGAAATGAAAAAGGAAACGATCGAGTACAACGACGGCCAGACGGTGTGCGAGGGATACCTGGTCTATGACGACGCCGTCAAGGGAACGCGCCCGGGTGTACTGGTCGTTCACGACTGGATGGGGCTCGGGCCCGAGAGCAACGCGCGGGTTCGGTGCGAGATGCTGGCACAGCTGGGGTATGTGGCCTTCGCCGCTGACATGTATGGAAAGGGAGTGCGACCAAGCAATCGCGACGAGGCCTCCGCCGAGGCGGGCAAATTCTACAAAGACCGGGCGCTGTTCAGGTCACGAGCTACCGCGGCTTTGAATTATCTCAAATCGCGACCGGAGACCGACTCAAATCGCATTGCTGCTATCGGATATTGTTATGGCGGTACCGGAGTGCTGGAATTGGCGCGATCAGGCGCTCAGATTTCCGGTGTCGTGACTTTTCATGGCGGGTTGGCTTCGGCAAGTCCCGATGACGCCAAGAACATCAAATGCAAAGTTTTGATCTTGCACGGAGCTGATGATCCCTTTGTGCCGGCCGATCAGGTTGCGGCGTTCGAGAAAGAAATGGCCGAGGCCAAAGTCGATTGGCAGCTGGTCAAGTTCAGCGGCGCGGTCCACTCGTTTTCTAATCCGGCAGCGGGCAATGATCCAGCTTCAGGAGCGGCATACAACGAGTCGGCCGATAAGCGTTCGTGGGTGGCGATGAAAGACTTTTTTGGAGAGATATTTGCCAAATAGGCGATAGAATTTGGAGAACCCTCTTCCGGCTAGCCCCACCCGTTGGGTGGGGCACCAAAAACCAGCGTTATTTCTTTTCGGCGAGTTTACCTTTGCGGTAGATTTCTTGGCGTTTGACTTTTCCGGCCGCGTCGTAGTATTTCCAGATGCTGTCGCGGACTCCGCCGGACATCCACCCTTCGTATTGCGGAGCACCCGTTGAATCCCAAATCATGAACCAGCCGTCTTCGATTCCGTTTCGAAAGATTGCCTGGCGCTGTTCAGTGCCGTTTTCGAAATAGTATCGCCAGCGGAGGTTTTTCTCGCCGTCGATATACGTCCCTTCGCATTTCTTTTTTCCGTCGGGGTAGAACTCGGTATCGTATCCGGCCCGGAGCCCGTTTTTGTAACTCCAGACCTGTTTTCGTCCGCCGGACGGATAGAATGATTCCCAATAGCTATCCGGTTTATCGTTGCGATAGGAGCCCTTGAGCGAGACTGTGCCGTCCTCGAAATGCTCCATATAGGCGCCTTGTTTCGCACCCATGACCCACCAGACAGAGTCTTTGACCTGGCCGTTTTCATAGTACGACAACCACTTGCCGTTCTTGATCCCCATGATATACTGGCCCACGATCTCCTTGGCGCCGCTCTCGAAATACTGATAGTAGAGGCCGTGGCGCTGCATCGTACCGGCTGAATCGGCGACTTCGGTCCACTGTTCCTTGGTCTTGCCGGAGGGAAAAGTCGAAGTTCCCTTTTGGGCGGGGGCGCTTGCGGCCGATTGTCCGATGGAACAAAGCGCAAAGGTCAAGATCAGCAATGTCTTTCGAGAAATAGTCATCTATATGTCCTCGTGGTTCAGTGGCTCAAAGATTAACGGGCAATGCCACACCTGTCAAGCAATTCCCCGACAACGACTCACTGCCTGGTCAATTATACACCGCCGGGGTCAAGCGGGGCCAAGAAATAGCGATAGTGTTGAGCGGCAAGGGATTGTTATATTGTCAGCTTTGTTGCCGCCGACCATTCGTTTTGGTGGAATCGTAAAGGAAGACACAGGTTGCACGAAGAGGAAAACGCCCAGATAGCCGAAGCCCTCGCGGGGAACCAAAAGGCGTATGCCTGGCTGATGCACAAACATCGGTCGTCGATCTTCCATATCATCAACCGGATGGTCAAAGACGACGAAGCCGCGCTCGATTTGGTGCAGGAGACATTCATGAAGGCGTTTGCCTCGCTCGGGTCGTATCGATCTGAATATCGTTTTTCGACCTGGCTCTACCGAATAGCGGCCAACGCCTCGATCGATCATTTGCGCAAGCGACGTATCAGCGCCCTTTCCCTTGATCAACCGACACAGACCGAAGACGGGACTGTTGAATTTGAAGTTCCTGACTACTCCTACCATCCCGGCCTGGACTTAGAGCGCAAGGAGCAGTCGATAGGGATCGACGAAGCGATCAACTCGCTCCCCCCGACCTACCGGGAGGTTATCGTGTTGCGGCACAAAGACGATAAATCATATGAAGAAATAGCCGATTTATTAGGTGTCCCGGTGGGCACGGTCAAGGCCCGGATATTCCGTGCCCGGGAGTTGTTGAAAAAGAAGCTTAAGCACCTGTAGACGGAAAGCGCTCCTCGTGACTAAATCAGCCCTGCGGACATCGGTTATCTGCCTCATGCTTTGTTGGCTTGCCGGTATATCCGGCGCCAAAGATTTCCGTATACCAATTGAGCGACGGGTTGATGCCGGCAATCTCAAGGGTGTCGACATTACGTGGATCAACGGTGACTGCCGGGTGATTCCGTCGGACACCGATCAGATCGTGATTCAGGCGGTGAAAAAGCTCGACGCGCTCTCGGCCGAAGATGCCCAGGATTTGGCGGATCATATTCAGATACCGATCGAACAGATCGACGGCCGTTTGGTAGTCAGTGTCAAGTATGTGAGGACCTTGGAAAAGCTTTCGGGATTTTGGCAGAAGATGCTGGCGAAAAGCAGCGATGATGCCTTTGGCACAATAGACTGGACGATTTCGGTTCCGGCCGGATTCGAGGTGACCTTAACCTCCGGTAGAGGAACGATTGTCTGCGAGCAATTGCGCAATGACTTGCGGTTGAACACGTCGGCGTCGGACATCACGCTGTCGAGTATCGAAGGCAATATCGCGGTCGACAATGGATCCGGTCGACTACAGGGTAACCTGATTATCGGCAATTGCACAATTCGCCAGATGCTCGGTTCGGTGTCGCTTGACTTCATCGAAGGCGATATCCGCGTGAAGGCTTCGGCGGCTTCGATTAGTATCGCTCAGGAGCGCGGCGCGCTTGATCTGGCCACCACGACCGGCAATGTCGATGTCCGCACCGCGCTTGACAGTAAGCGCGACTATTTGGTTTCGACCGAGTCCGGCGACATTCGGCTGGCGATACCGCAGGAGGCCTCGGGCCGACTGAAATTGAACACGAAAACCGGCGAGATTAAGACCGAAATGCCGGTAGCGATATCCTCGATGTCGGCCACGCGCCTGGATGGCGTGTTGGGCGACGGCGGTGTCCGGGTTGTTTTATCCTCGGCCTCCGGCGATGTAAGTGTGGCGCAGTTCTAAGCGCCTCGTTTTGGCCCATAGGAAGGTGTATGCGCAGGACGAATACCGTCCGAACATTTCATATCTTTTTTGCACTCTCGATTCTGGCAATCGCGGGCACCGCTATATCCCAGAATGCTCCTGATCACATCTCCAATATAGATAAGCTGACGTTCAATCAGGTGACTTTGTCGGTCGACGGGGTCTACGCGGTCGACACGGCCGGACAGGCCTGGCGATACGATTTCGAAAGAGGCGAATTCGAAAAGACGACAGCGATTCCCGGCGACGGCAGCGGACTGCCGGGCGGTCGCGGCAGTGAAGCCGCGGAGCTTCCGGTGGAGGTGCGCTGCACTGAGGAAATCACACTGCAGCCGTACGAAAAATCTGTCGTCGTCGGCAAAGACCAATTTGTCGATGGCGATGTCATCGCCTTTGGAAAAATCACTGTGCGGGGATGGGTGAAGGGGAATGTCCAGTCGGTCAGCGGCCCGGTGATCGTTTCGGAAGGAGGACAGGTCGACGGTGACATTCGCTCGCCGGAAATCACGATTCGTCGGGGCGGAATACATCTGGGAAAACAGATCCTCACCGATGCGCTCGAGTTTCCCAAAGGACTGACAGACAAATTCGAAACCGCCGGGCTGTGGATAGTTTTTGGGTTCACGCTTTTCTTTCTCATCGTCACATTTCTGTACCTGACACTGATGCCGAATCAGGTCGAAACATTCGGACATTGTGTCGGGCGATATCCGGTCAAATCGGCGGCGGTCGGACTGCTATTCGTTCTTGGCCTGCCGATCTTGGTGCTTCTGCTCGCCATCACATTAGTTGGAATTCTCCTCATTCCGTTAGTGCCGTTCGCATATCTGTTTGCGATCAGTCTTGGAGTGATTACCACCGGAAGATTGATCGGCAGCCGAATCCTGCGGGCTATGGGTGGAGACTTTCACCCGATGGCCTCGGCGGGCATAGGTCTTTTGGCCATCATGGCGATGTGGGCTTTGGTGGCGTCACTGATGGGCTCGTCATCGTCGGTTGCTTTCGGATTCGGCATTGCCGCGCTGGTCATTTCCATTCTCATCTCGTGTTTTCCGGTGTGTGCCGGAATCGGCGCCGCGGTGCTCACCCGTTTCGGATTTCGCAAACATATCAGTCTTCGTGATCGTCTGGCCGCCGAACAGGCCGCCGTGCCCGCTCCCGCGCCGCCTCCCATTCGACGCACTACACCCTTTGATGCTTCGGGTCAGCCGCCGACACCCCAGCCGCCCCCGATACCGCCCTCGTCTGACCCGCAGTCCTGACCGCTTCTTTCAAATTTGGGCCGCAACTTTGCGTCGCCAAGTCCAGTATAGATACCATCGAATAGATTTGGCAGGAGTGAGGTACGGTATGACTAAGAGAACAGTGTTGGTCGGAATTGTGTGTGCACTTGTGGCAACTGGGAGTCTTTTTGCCGGGGAGCTTAAGACAGATTCACGCACTATTGCCCTTGAAGGCGCCAAAAAACTCGATATCAAATGCACATTTGCCGCCGGTAAGTTGAATATTCAACCGGGGACGATAGGTGAAGCCGCTAAGATCGACGCCGAGTACGATCCCGACCGGATTGATCTCGACGTGAACTATAAAGTGCGGGGTGAATCCGGACTTCTGACTATCGAAACCGATCATCACGGTCGGAATGTCGACACCGACGACAATTACATGGACCTCACGCTGTCGGACAAAATCCCTACGGACTTGCGCATGGAACTGGGCGCCTGCAAAGGCGAACTTGAACTGGGCGGCGTGCCGCTGACCCTTCTGGATCTGGATATCGGAGCGGCCTCGGGATCAATCAGCTTTGAAAAGCCCAATCCGGTTCGGATGCGACGCATGAATGTAGAGATCGGAGCGTCGTCGGCCAAGCTGTACAAAGTCGGAAACGCGAATGTTGACCGGGTGAAGTGCAGTGTCGGCGCGGCATCGTCGCTTATTGATCTGACCGGCGAGTATCACGGTGAGACCGAAGTTGACATCAGTGTTGGAGTAGCGTCGGCTGACGTTGTACTGCCGTCGAATGTGCCGGTTCGTGTTGAGACCGACGACGACAACTGGTTTTCTTCGGTGAAATTCCGCAAGCGTGATCTGGATCAGGTCGATGACGGCGTCTGGGAATCGCGCGACTTCGAGAGTGCCAAAGACCGGCTGGTGGTGCGGATCAGTGTCGGCATGGGCTCGGTGAAAGTAAGCTGGGATTGAAATTGCCGGGATGGACATGTGAAGCCGCCTTTCGGGGCGGCTTTTTTTGTGCGTGTGCTGCCGCTCTTATTTGTTGACAAAGTTGGGCACATTTGTTATCATTATGCATCTCGTTACTGCTCTCAGACACAGGGAGGTGTATTGTGATCAAGCGTCTTCTCGTTGTCGCAGTTTCACTCGTATTGATAACTTCCATAGGTCAGGCCCAGCCACCCGGGAATACACAAGTAAAGTTACTTAGTTCCTCAATTGAGGGGGCAATTGTAGCGGCCTCGGACACGGTGCTTTATGTATCGGGTGCGGGCGGTGTCGTGAAGTTTCCGTTTCAGTTCGTCAATCGAGATACTACCCACTACAGTGTCTCGAATTCGCTGGTAGTCTGGAGTCCCGATGGTCTCTCATGGTCACAAGCTGTTTCAAACGGTGGCAACTACAAGTTTACTACACCGGTTTCGAGCGTCTGGGTTGACACCACCGGATACTTGCCTCGATCGGCAGTAGACGGAGACTTTAGGTTTGACTGCCTGAGTTGCGACGGTCTGGGACGTGACACACTTGTGTTTACCGCTTCGACTACTGATGCGGGTAGTCCGGCCCTGCGCGCGCTCGACTCAGGCATCGTTTTCAAAATCCTTGTTAGTTTGAAAAAAGAAGATACCTGCAAAACAATTTGTTTTGATTCGGTGTCGAACGCGTTGCCGTTTGGCACGTGGAAGTGGACGTCGGTAAATTTCCAGCCGCAGTATGAAGCCATTCCGGCATGGAGTGGTGCGCGGTGTTTTCAGATTCGTGTACTGAGGAACGACCGCGGGTATCCCGCGAGCGCATGTTGTGTCGGAAAGACCGGCAATGTCGACTGCGATCCCAGTAACCTGACCGACATCTCTGATTTGGTTCGACTCATCGACTACGCCTACATCACTTTCGAGCCGCTCTGTTGTTACCCGGCGGCCAATGTCACGGGCGATGAACCGGGACAGATCGATATCGGCGATATCTCTTACTTGATCAACTATCTCTACATTGACTTTTTCGACTGGTGGCTGGCCCCCTGTGGCGGATGGGCCTGCAACCGATAGTCAACGGAACAAAGTTCGCCAAGCCGCCTCACTGAGGCGGCTTTTTTTGTGCGCACAGGCGAATTCGGCGTACAAGAAGGCGAATGGAAACAACTTGTTGCTGTTGACAGTTGCAGACGAGTATACTGGCCTGACTTGCAGCACACGGCGGGTCAATGTCGAGAAAATAGAGGAGAGTTCATGAGGTCGTGTTTAGGTATTTTCATAGTTGCGGCAGCGCTTCTGCCAATCGGCAGGGTGTCGGCCGACACGTTTCAAGATCAGGTTTTTCGGGCGCGGGACAAAGTGCTGCCCGCCCTTGTTCATATTCAGCCGGTCATCAAAGACTACAACACCGGCGAACTGAAAAAGCAGGCGGTAATCGGTTCGGGAGTGATTTTCGACTCGCGCGGGTATGTACTCACCAATTACCACGTCGCGGGGAAAGCGGTCCGCATACTTTGCACTCTTAACGACCGCGAGGAGATACCCGCCACCTATGTGGGCGGCGATCCGCCGACCGACTTGGCCGTCATTCAATTGCAGCTTGATAAGTACAAAGGCAAGAAGATCGTGGTGGCCGATTTCGGCAATTCCGACTCGGTGCAGGTCGGCCAGTACGTTTTGGCAATGGGTTCGCCGCTGGCGCTGGCACGTACGGTATCGGCTGGCGTGATTTCCACCAAAGACCGGTATTTCGGCACCGATGCCCGTCTGCCCTCGGGCGAGCCGACCGGGAATTACAATCTCTGGATTCAGACCGATGCCGCGATCAACCCCGGAAATTCCGGCGGCCCGCTTGTTGATCTCACCGGCAAGGTGATCGGCATCAATTCGCGCGCCACGATGTTTGCTAACAACCTCGGATTTTCAATCCCGATCAATATTGCCAAAGAAGCAGTGAAAGCGATCCTCACCGACGGTCACGTAACCCGCTCGTGGATAGGACTCCACTGTCAAGCGCTGCAAGAACTCGAAGGGTATTTTGGTTCCGACTCGATTAGCGGCGTGCTGGTCGCTTCCGTTGATCCCGGCTCTCCGGCAGAGCAGGCCGGGTTGCAGGCGGGCGATTTGATCACCACCGTCGACGGCCAGAAAGTATCGGGTCGCTACGTTGAAGAACTTCCGTCGTTTTACAAGCGCATCGCGACCTACGCCCCCGGCTCGGCACTCAACTTTGCCGTCAACCGTTTGGGTCAGCCGATGTCCGTTGCGGTGACAACCCGGTTGCTCGGAGAACTGCAGGGCGAGGCGTCGGAAATAACTGCCTGGGGATTGACCGCCCGGACGATCACTCGGAACATGCGCATCGAATACCAACTGCGCGACACGATCGGCGTGTTCGTCGCCGGGGTGCGCGATGTCGGTCCGGCTGACAACGCAGGACTGCGTCGCGGGGATGTTATTATCAAAGTCGATAATGTTCCGGTCAAATCGCTCGAGGAACTGACAGCCATGTACGACAAGATGCAGGCGGACAACCGTAGCAAAGCCCTTTTGACGTTTCGCCGCGGAACGGCCCAACGATTCGGCGTAGTCGAGGTATTCAACAGCGGGGAGGAGCGCTGACATGCGAGCACGATACTTGATAGCAGCTATTCTGACTCTGACCCTGGCGACTTCATCTAATGCGGTAATTGATCCGCCGGCGTTTGATTTCGCAAAGATCGAAAAACAGGTGCGCCAGTTCAGCGTGATCATCGATATGCGGGTTGAAATGTCGTTCGGGTCACAAACCGAAGAGCAAAAGGTCCGGCTGTTGGGGACAGTCATAGACGACAGCGGGACGGTCATCTTCAATGGAGAAGGCCTCTCCGACGACATGGCGCCGTCGCTTTCCAACATCACCGTGAAGATCCGACCGACGCGTTTGACTGCAAAGACGCTCGACGGAAAAGAATATCCCGGAGAATTCTGGGGCGTAGATCGTTTCACGCACATCGGATTCGGACGATTGAAAGCGCCCAGCGGCGAGAAATTCACGCCGGTGAAATTTGTTACTGCACCGCAATTCACGGTCGGCTCGTGGTTGGGGCTATTTATGCTGATGCCTGAATTTGTCAATCCGCCGTTGGCGGCCGATGTCGGCATGGTTGCCGCGCAGATCGAGTCACCCGAGAAATTCACATTAACGATGGGACTGGGTCAGGGGCAGGCGATGTCGGTGCTGTTCGACCGCAACTATCTGCCGGTCGGTGTGGTTGGATCGCTGCCGGATCCGTCGGCGGCTTCAAGCGATGCCGGCGGGCTTCTGCAGGATATCGGCGCCAGCGACATCCCGCTTATGGGAGTGATCACCGGCGATCGGATCGCGCGGTTGGCTTCCAATCCGCCCAAGAAAGGGAAGATAGATCGCTCCTGGCTCGGAATCAGTTTGCAGGCGCTCACGCCGGAGATTGCCGACTATCTCAAACTGCCGGTGGCGAGCGGAATTATTGTCAATGAAGTGATGCGCCAGTCGCCGGCATCTCGCGCCGGAATACAAGTCGGCGATGTCATCTACGCGGTCAACGGCGCGCCGATAGCAGTGGACAAAGAAGAGCGCGTCTCGATCTTTCAACGCATGATCTCCGAGCTCGCGCCGGGAACCAAGGTTGACTTTGGTGTCTATCGACCCGACGACGGTCAGCAGGCGGCTCAGATGAAATTCACGGCGACTTTAGATCAGGCGCCGATGGCGGCATCCGACGCTCTCGAATACGAAAACAAGAAATTGGAATTCAAAGTCCGGGATATGGTCATGGGCGACTTTATCTCGAATAATATTACCGACACCACATTGACCGGAGTCGTCGTCTCCAATCTCAAATCGGGCGGACTGGCGATGGTCGGTGGTTTGATGCTCGGTGACATTGTGCAGAAAGTCGGAACGCAGGCGATCACAAAAGTGGATGATGTCAAAGCGGCGATGGCCGAGGTCGACAAACGCAAGCCGTCCGAAGTAGTCTTCTTTGTCTGGCGCGACGGCAAGACTCAGTTTGTAAATGTGAAGACTGATTAGTCACACAGTAGCTCGGGCGGGTTCGCGCCGAATTCGTTTTCTAAAGCTGAGACCTATTGACAGAGTAGCCCTCGCGGGCTACTTTTGTTTTGTGTACTTCATAGGGCAGGGCTTTGCATGAATAGTCCTGCAATACTACCCGATTGGGCCTTTGGTGAACCGCTGAACAGCGAGCATAACTATAGAACTGCCAGCAGCTTAGGAGTAGATTTATCTTGAGTTCCTATGTATTCGGCTCAATCTCGAGAGCGGCATATCGTTTGCGCAATAGGGGTACGGCGGGTCTTTGCAGACTTGCCGGAAAGAGGAAAGAGCAAACGATCGGTCTAAGAGGAAAGGGTTCTTCGATGAAACGTATTGGTAAAGTTTTCGCGATTCTGGCAATTGCCGTCGCGGCGCTTGCCGGACAGAGTGCCTTCGCCTATTCGGCGATTGTCTCGGTTGATTCGGCTTCCGCCAAACAAGGTGATGCCGTCACGCTGGCCGTTCGCCTGTCGGGCAACGATCAAAAAATATCGGCGGCGGTGATTCCGCTTAAGTACGATCCCGCCGTGCTGACGTTTGATTCAGCGACATTCGATCAAACCTTCTTGCCGGACGGCATCAGCGGATACGCCAATGCCGATATTGCCGAAAAGCAGATTCGGATCGTGCTGGTGCCGAGTTTTTCTAAATCACCGATGGACACAATCACCGCGGCCTCGGGAATTCTGGCCTTTGTTCACCTGCATGTAGCGCCTTCCGCTGCGCCGCAGTTTTCAGTGGTCGACTCAGTAAATCTGAAAGCGGTTGTGAATGTAGTTGGAAGCGATACGACGTTCTTGACCCTTGGTGTCGAATTTGCGGACAATACCGGCTCAGGCATTTTTCATCCCGGCTTTGAGTCGGGCGGCATTACCGTTCTCGTGCCGACCGACGTGAACGACCTGGAGTCCGGGTCGCTGCCGTCGGAGTTCGCGCTTGGTCAGAACTATCCGAACCCGTTTAATCCGTCGACAAATATCAGCTTTGATCTTCCGCGTTCGGGTCAGATAAAGCTCGAAGTCTTCAACCTGCTCGGTCAGGCGGTTCGAACTCTGGCTGAAGGACGGCTCAGCGCCGGGACTCATCAGATGACGTTCAATTCCGATAACCTCCCCAGCGGCATCTACTTCTACCGGCTTACCCACGAGGGCGGCTCGGTTACCCGGAAAATGATTCTGCTCAAGTAATAAACGAATCCTCCTCTTTTGCCGATGTAATCAGGGATAGCGCGTAAGGCGCTGTCCCTGTTTTTGTTGGAGGAAGTTAGGCCAGATGACAACGGTTGTCCAAAACGAGTCCGAGAAAAAGCACGCCCGGATAGGCGACTATGTCATTACCTCCAAAATCGGGCAGGGTGGCATCGCTGAAATCTTCAAGGGGTATCAGGAGTCGCTCGGTCGCGATGTCGCGATCAAGATGCTGTCGACGCAGCTTACCTCCAATCCCGAAATCGTCCGTCGATTCGAACGTGAATCGATGGTCATCGCGCGGCTGAATCATCCGAACATCGTGCATGTGATCGACCGTGGCTCGGCCGGCGGGCGGTATTACTTCGTGATGGAGTATATCGACGGTACCTCGATGCGCGAGGTGATCGATTCGCGAAGTATCGCGACCAATGTCAAACTGGAAATGATCGCGCAGGTCTGCAAGGCGCTCGACTATGCTCACAAAAACGGAGTGATCCATCGCGATATCAAACCAGCCAACATCCTGATTGACCGTCAAGGGAATGCCCGCGTGGCCGATTTCGGCATCGCCCAGATTATCGGCGTATCGGATACCGAAGTCACTGGATCGGATATCGTGATGGGCACTCTGGCCTACATGTCGCCCGAACAGAAAGTCAGCTCGACCAATATCGATCAGACGACTGATATCTACGCCATCGGCGTGATTATCTATGAGATTTTGCTTGGGCGCAAACCGCTCGGGCATTTCAAGCTTCCGTCCGAGATCGACGGTACTATTTCGACCCGATTCGATGACATAATTCAAAAGTGTCTCGCGCCGGAAGCAAAAGACCGATTCCAATCCGCGAACGAACTCAAAAACGCGCTCATGGATGTGCTTGGCGGCGGTCAGGGCGCAAAGACACCCGAGGATCTCACGGCCCAGGGTTCGGAGTCGTTCATCGGCAAGTGCCGCTATCTTGACACGATCAAAGAGAACAGCCACTCCTCGACTGTACTTGTCGAAAACCGCGTGAACAAAAAGCTCTACGTTATCAAGCGGTTTGACAAACCGGATGTCGGCCGAAAAGAAGCCAAGCTGTTTACCTCGCTCAAACACCCGAATATTCTGAACATTATCGGGTCGGGCGGCGACAACAAAAGCTCGGTGATCATCTCCGATTACGCGTCGGGCGGATCGCTGGCCGAGCGGATGGTGCGCAAGTACGAATGGGAAAAAGCTATGCAGATCATCATGCAGGTCGCGGCGGGACTCGATTTCGCGCACAAGAACAATGTCGTTCATGGCAATCTGCGGCCGTCGAATATTCTTTTCGCCGACGGCGACGATATCAAAATATGCGACTTCGGCCTGCTGCCGCACTATAACGATTCAGGCAAAAAAAACTGGTACGCTCCGCCGGAACACAAGCGCTCTAAGCTTGGCGACATCTACGCTCTCGGTGTGATCCTGCATCAGTTGATTACCGGACGCACGCCGCAGTTCGACGCGCTCGACCGGCTTCAGCTTGATGATGTGCGAAGATATCTGCCGCAAGCAGTGGTCTCGATCATGGAAAAGCTGCTTGGTCAGCGAGTGATCAACCGGTATCAGTCCTGCGAAGAAGTGAAAGCCGACTGGGAAAAGTACTTGTCTGAAAAGGACAAAAAGCCGGTGGTTGTTACTGCACCAGTGATCGAAAAATCGTTTTGGGACGCAATCCCTGCCTGGGCATGGGCCGCAATCGGAGCGGGTGTAGTGGCCCTGATCGGGTTGATCCTCATACTAAGTGGACTTTTTTCGTCCTGAATCCCTCACGCGATCCACATTAGAATTTCACACACATTCAGCTCGAATGTGCGCTCTTTTGTCTTGCATGATTTTCCCCCGCGATTACATTAAAGACAAATCACCACATAATCCTGCCTGCGGCTGAACAAGATCATTTGATCCAATCAGACCCTTGGGATCAAGCGACAGAACCAGACCCCACTTCGGTCGGAGCAGGAGGGAGGAACTGCAATGCGAAGGATGCTTTCAATCGGAGCGGCACTGCTCCTGCTGAGCGTGCCGATGTCAGCAGGGGCGATCTGCGGCGATGCTGATGGAAGTGGCAGCGTGAATATTGGCGATGTCGCCTATCTGTTCTCGTACTTGGCGGGGGGTGCGCCGGAGCCGCCGAATCCGGCTGACGCAAACGTCGATGGGCGGGCCGGCATCACCTTCAGCGACGCTGTCATGATTATTCACAGCATTTTCGGCCCATACGATATTCCGTTTCCGCCGAATACTTGCGGATTGGGGCTTACATACACTTTTGGCGCATCGGTCGACTCGGTATTCTTTCCGCACCTGCCCCAGGTGCCCGATGGCGTTGACACGGTACTGCTGCCCGTCGTGACATATTTAGATACCAACTCCAGAGGCGTGTATCTGCCGTTCTTGGTGTCGAACGCTGCCGTCGACAAGTTCGAGTTCGATAAGGTCGTTTCCAATGTCGGCACTCAGATCATCAGCGGCCCTGCGACAAATTTCTCCGGAATGGATACCGCTTGCCTTTCATGGGCGGTGACTGGCTGGCCCGGCGGCTTGGCGGCCGGCAGAAAGACGCTCACAAGTCTGCGGTATATCCGGACCGCACCAGGTATTGGGTCGATTACGCCGGTCATGGTGGAGAGATCGAGTTTGTGGAGACCGTCAGTTGTGAAAAATGAGGACCTGTTCGTTCCGTTCGTCGGCTACTACAATTTCGCCTTCACGCCGGAAACACTCAAAGTCGTATCGGGACCGATGGCCTTTAGCGCTGTCGCCGGGGAGGATTCGCCGGAAAGCTTTGTCGTTAGCTTTACTTCTAGCGGATTGCCGATTTCATTTGAACTTACCGCCGATGATCCCTGGATCACCATTGTTGATACTGGCGCTGTTGGATTCCGGACACCGTGCAGTGTCGTGATCAAAGCCACCGCAGTGTCCTCGGGTGTTGGTGACTACGCGACCCAGATACACTTCACAAATATGTCGCCGTCGGCTCCGACTTCGATAGCTGCGCTCGACGCGACCATGCATGTCCGGGCGCCGAACCTGTATCCCTTCGGCGATCTGGACTGCGACGGGATAGTCGATATTTCCGATCTGACAAAGATCATCGACCATCTGTACCTGACGATGATGCCGCTGGTTCCCTGTCAGCCGTAGGCGCAAAATTAGGATGCAAACGAAACGGTCGCGCGGCTACAGCCGGGCGACCGTGTACATTTCAGATGAGATCAGAACGATTCGTCTTTGCCTGGGAACTTTCCGCTGCGAACATCGCTGAGGTATTTCGCGACCGCTTCGGAAATAACTGGCGACAGATCGGCGTATTCACGCAGAAATTTTGGTTTGAAACCGGGATCGCGAAGGCCGAGCATATCATTCGTAACGAGCACCTGACCGTCGCAGTCAGGCCCCGCGCCGATGCCGATAGTGGCGGTGGTTTTCAGTGAACGTGTGATTTCAGTGGCGACGGAAGACTCGGTCAGTTCCAGCACAATCGCAAAACAGCCGGCGTCTTCAAGGGCGAGCGCTGATTCTTTCAGGTACTGGCGCGATTTCTCTTCACGCCCCTGAACTTTCGGGCCGCCGAATCGATGAATCGACTGCGGCGTAAGTCCGATGTGTCCCATGACGGGAATGCCGCACTCAACCACTCGCCGGATCACATGAGCCATTTCAAGGCCGCCTTCCATTTTGACTGCTTCGACACCCGACTCTTTGAGAAATCGTCCGGCATTGAGAATGGCTGTCTCCGGACCGGGCTGATAGGAAAGAAACGGCATATCGCCGACCACGAGGGCTTTTTCAGTTCCTCGCGAAACGGCAGCGGCGTGCGAGAGCATGATGTCCATCGTCATGGGAATGGTCGTGCCGAAACCGTGAATGACGTTAGCCGCCGAATCGCCGACCAGAATAATATCACAGCCGGCCTGATCGATCAAACGCGCCATGAAATGGTCGTACGCGGTCAGGACTGTGATCTTATCTCCCTGCACTTTCTTCTGCAGGATCGTATTGACTGTGGTCTTGCGGCGTTTGTGAACGACAGACATCGGGCTACTTTCGCGACAAGTCCCCTGTTGGGACATAATATTTCTTGCCGATGAGCGGCTTCTTGAGCTGCTCTATCAGATCATCGAGATGCTCGGAGTTGTGGACAAAATCGATTTCGTCAGTCTTAACCACCAACAACGGCGTATCGGAGTAGTGAAAGAAATAGTGATCGTACGCTTTATTGAGACTCTCGACATAGTCGATATCGATCGGCTTCTCGAACGAAAAATTGCGGCTGCGAATACGGTCAAGCAATACATGCGACGAGGCCTGCAGGTAGATCACCAGATCGGGTTTGGGGATATCGCGCGCCAGCACCGGCGCGATACGATTGTAGAGCGCCAGCTCGCGGTCGGAAAGATTGATCGAGGCGAAGATCGAATCCTTGGCAAACAAATAGTCAGCCACAACCTTCTGGGCGAACAGGTCGCGCACCATCAGCTGCTGTTGCTGCTGAAATCTCGAAATCAGAAAGAACAACTGGCAGGAGAGGGCGTGCCGTGAGCGATTCTTGTAGAAATCCACGAGGAACGGATTTTCGAAGACTTCTTCATTGAGTAGTGTCGCGTTCAGACGTTCGGCCAGAAGTTTGGCGAAGCTCGATTTGCCGACGCCGATAACCCCCTCGACTGCGATATAATTGAGTTCAGCAGTTTCTGGCGACATACTCTTTGACTATGGCTACGGTGTGGCGTTGTTTTTCGCTCAGATGACTCGCGAGCGGCTTGCCGGTGGCCGGGTGCGTAAGGTCCGGATCGATCTCCAACAGAGGTACCAAAGCAAACGGCCGATGGGTGAGTTCACGGTGCGGGATCTGCAATCGATCGGTGCGAATCTGGCGTTTGCCGAAAAGCAAAATATCGATATCGAGTGTGCGGGCCAGACGTTTGCCTTTGTCGGTCCGGCCGAACTCCCGTTCGATCCGTTCGGTGTTGTCCAGCAACTCGACTGCGTTATACATGAAATCGCATTTTACAACCTGGTTGAGAAAGGGAGGATTCTCACCCAGCATTCCGACCGGGTCGCTCGCATACACCGAAGATACCGCGACAATTTCAAGTCCTTCGACCCGGGAGAGGTGACTGATAGCCGTGTCGAGATTCGATTCTCGATCACCCAGATTCGATCCGAGCAGGAGATAAACAGTTTCAGGCATGACTAATCCTTGTCAATCGCAGTTGGAGTTCCGGTGAGTTTGTCCGGATTCGTTTGATGTCGCGTCACTTCGATCTCCACATACCGTGCTTGTCCGCCCAAAGGTGGGTGCATTTTGCGTACTTTCAAAGTTACCCGATAGGCAGGGAAGCTGTCAAGCAGGAGCGCGGCGATTCGGGCGGCAAGTCCTTCAAGAAGCGAATACGCTTCGCCCTCAACGGTCTCCTTTATGAGTCGATAGGCCGCGCCGTAATCGATGGTATCGCGGATCGAGTCGGACTGCCCGGCGTCGGCCAGATCGACTTCCAGTTCGCAGTCGACTTCGAAGTGGCGGCCGGTTTCTCGTTCGGCCGACGAGACGCCATGATAACCGTAAAAAGAAAGCCCGACCAGCCGGATGACATCTTTCATGTTCGGCTCCGTGGCGATCGTAGCAAATGACGTTTCTTTACACGCTCGGCGGCTTCGGCAAACCGCTCTTTGGGCGCTGTTAACGATATGCGAACATATCCCTGACCTGCCTCTCCGAATCCGGTTCCCGGAGCGACCAGTATGCGATAGCGCTTCAACAGCATGCGCGCAAACGCGACACTATTCCGGCGTTCGGGAATGCGCGCCCAGAGAAATGGAACGGTCGATGAGGCAGAGGTCTGCATGCCGAGCTTGCCCAAAAATTCCTGGGCCGAGGCGGCGGTGGCAGTGAATCGTCGGCGATACTGCTCAATCGACCGCGACGTTGTCTGGCGCAAGGCGGCTGAAACAATTTCAACATATCCTGCTGGAATTTGAATGGGATGGGCAGTCGCCGCCGCTTCAAGAGCCGCGATTAGTTGGCGTTGCCCAAGCACAAAACCGAATGGTATCGGCGGCAGACCCAGCAAATACGGGAATGAGTAAAGCTCAAGCCCGACTTTCTGCCCGCCGTCGGAGGCAAATAGCGAAAGCGGTTTGCGCGCCGGAATGGCATGGTAGCAGGCGTCGTTAAGCAAAAGCGTGTTTTCTTTACTGCATCGCTCTATCAGGGTGGTCAGCGTCGATTCGTCGAGTTCGGCGCCGGTTGGATTGTGTGGCGAGTTAATAATGCAGAGCCGCACCGCTTGACCAGTGCGGGTCGAGAGCTTGGCAAATTCGGGCATCCAATTGCTGCGAGCCGAGAGCTGATAGCTGATCGGGAGTCCGCCCGCGACTGTCACCACTTTTCGGTATAACGGCAGACCAAGCCCCGGCAAAAGGACCGGATCGCCTGATTCAATAAACGTCAGAGAGACGTGCAGCAAGAGTGACCGGATACCGTCACCGACAAAAATCTGACTTGGTGCTATTCTGCTTCCGCCGAAATAACGGGTCAGCCAGTCGGCCAATTCTTCTTTGAATGTGCGCATTCGAGCCGCGTGGGCCGGCAAGAGTGAATCGATGTCGAACTTCTCGGACGACCCCTCGACAACCGGCCATTCGAACGACGCCAGATCGAGTATCGGCTGGCCCGGCAGCAGCGGTTTTCCCAGGATGGGTCGTGCAAAATCGAGCACATCGGGCGGCATCTGATAGAGCCGGTCGGCGCGATCGATCAGGACTTTCTTTACAAGCATACCGGGAAATTTCTTTTCAAACGGAGTGGCGCGACCGAATCTCGATCAAGCGTCCGAGATCTCGCTCTGGAATTGTTTGCACTTCGCCAAGCTGGCGGGCAAGCCAGTAGATTTTCGCGTACTGTTCGACCGTCTCATGCCGATTCAATGCTTCTTCCATATCCGAGCCCAGCGTCAGCAGGCCATGATTGGCCAACAGGAAGGCGTTGCCGGTCTTGATGTGCGGCTTAAGCGACTGCGGGACCTCATCCGTTCCCGGAGCGGCGTACTTTGAAAGCGGAATGTCGCCAATGTAAACTACCACCTCGGGAAGCACATTGCCGGGCAACGAAACTCCCGCTACGGCAAAGGCAGTTGAATACGAAGGGTGGGCGTGCACACAGGCCCGAACATCCGGCCGCTCGCGATAAGCGAAGACGTGCATTTTGGTCTCTGACGACGGCGAACCGTTGCCCTGTATCACTTTTCCGTCGAGATCGACAACAATCAAGTCTTCGGGCACAAGCCGCCCTTTGCAGACACCCGATCGCGTTATCATGATCCTGTCGCCGTCGATCCGTACCGACAAATTCCCGGCCGAACCGGCCACCATCTGATGTTCCGCCAAAATCTTTCCGGCGGCGATAATCTGGGCTTCGGGGGTGCAACCAAGCGACATACGCCAGTCAAAGTACGCCCGACCGAAAGTATTGTCAATCACGCCGGTTGCCCCTCTCAACCGCTATTCCGACTTATTGTGACCCAATCCTAAGGAAATTGAATCTTCGGACCCGCGCCGACGTTATAAGACTATCATCTCGGGTTTAGTGCTCGCGGTGAAATAGTACTTGACAGCAGGCAACTACTGTCGTATTCTGCAAGGCTAACCTTTTGGAGGATGGTGGTGGCATCTTTCCCTGTTTCCCCTGAACGCAAGACGCCTCGGGGGCTGCGACTTTCGGCGATGATCCTGTTTGGCGCGGCCTGCCTAATAGCTGGTATCTTGTTGTCGTCCAACATGAATCTCCCGGAATCGACTCAGGCCAGCCCGACGACCTCGTCGCTGGGCGCCGCCTACGCCGCCTATCCTGTGGTTCAGAAAGACGGCGAGTACGAATCCCCCTTTGTTAGTGTAGTTGAAAATTACGCCAACGCGGTCGTGAATATTTCCGCCCGGACACGCGAAACCGAAACCCCGTGGTGGTACCGCGGCGGCGGCGGGTATGGCTCATCTTTGGGCTCGGGATTTTTCTTCCGCGAGGACGGGTACATTCTGACGAACAACCACGTCGTCAAAGACGCCATCGAACTGACGGTTCGAACTTCGTCCGGATACGAATACAAGGCCAAGCTGATCGGTTCTGATCCGGAATCGGATTTGGCTGTGATCAAAGTCGAGCCGGAAGAAAAAGTCACGATCATTCCGTTCGGCGATTCGGAACATCTGAAAGTCGGCGACTGGGCGATTGCGATTGGCAATCCCTTCCCGCAGCAGGGCCTTGATCGTACGGTCACCGTTGGTGTGATTTCTGCCAAGGGACGCAGTAACCTTCGCTTCGGTGAAGAGACGCCGCTCTATCAAAACTACATACAGACCGACGCCTCGATCAATCCCGGCAATTCCGGCGGTCCGCTTTTGAACATTAAAGGCGAGTGCATCGGCGTGAATTCAGCGATTTCCAGCCCGACTGGTTCTTCGGTCGGGATAGGATTCGCTATTCCGATCAATCTCGCCCGCGCGATCGTACCTGATCTGATCGCCACCGGCAAAGCAAGTCGCGGATGGCTCGGAGTCTGGTTATCAAATGTAAACGAACGCGAGGCAAAGCGTCTGGGACTCCCGGCAGTTCAGGGCGTTGTTATCGATTCGGTCTTCAGCGGTTCACCGGCCGAAAAGTCCGGTATTCGCCGCGGCGATGTGATTGTCAAGTTCAACGGTCAGGATATCCTGAATCAGAATCAGTTCTCAGTGGCAGTCGCCACGCTTCGCCACGACCAGTCGGTCCCGGTCGAAGTTGTCCGCGATGGCAAACACGTGACGCTGACCACTACGCTTGCCGACCGCGACGCCTTTTTGGCGTCAGCCGATCCTCGTACCCAACGCGGGAATGCCCGCCCCCCTGCCGGCGGCGATCTTGAGACCTGGGCCGGTATGGATCTTACGGCATTCACCGACGATTTGGCCCAGCAGAGCGGGCTTGATCATATCGACGGCATCTATGTCACCCGCACCTATCCCGGATCGCCGGCCGATCGGGCCTCGATTTCGCCTGGCACAGTGATTTTGCAGGTGAACAATCAGGCAGTGAAGTCGATCGATGATCTCCGCCGCGTGGCGAAAGAGCTACGTGGGAGTTCAGCGCGGATTCCGCTGATCGTGCAGGAGCCGGACGGCACCATAGCCAAGAAAGTTATTCGGTTGTAACGCGTTCAAGGCGGAACAATCGTAGCGCTGATATGTTGTGAACAGGGCCGGCTTTGGAAGCCGGTCGAAACCACCTTGAAGAAGGATGTGAATAGGAACGTGACACGTGGCTAAACAATCTCTCAAATATCGCGACGAGGATCGCTCCCTCGATCTATATCTTCGCGAAATCGGAGAGACTCCGCTCATCACCGCCGATGAAGAAGTCCGGTTGGCTAAAAGAATCAAGCAAGGCGACAAGCGCGCCCTTGAAAAATTAACCAAAGCCAATCTCCGGTTTGTCGTCTCGGTGGCCAAACAGTATCAGAATCAAGGCCTGTCGTTGGCCGATTTGATTAACGAGGGGAATATCGGCCTGATCAAGGCCGCCAAGCGGTTCGACGAGACCCGCGGGTTCAAATTTATTTCGTACGCCGTCTGGTGGATTCGCCAGGCGATTCTGCAGGCATTGGCCGAGCAGAGCCGTATTGTGCGTTTGCCGCTCAACCGAGTCGGCACCCTGCACAAAATCGGCAAGATCTCAAGCCGGCTCGAACAGGGGCTGGGGCGCATTCCCTCGCCTGAGGAAATCGCCAAGGAACTCGAGTTGTCGGAAGGCGAAGTCTCCGACACGCTCAAGATTTCCAACTCGCACCTGTCGCTCGATGCGCCGTTCTCGGTGTCGGAGGACAACTCGCTTATAGATATTCTCGAAGACGAGTTCCAGCCGTCGCCGGATGAAGCGCTTCTGAAGAATTCGCTCCGGGTCGAGATCGAGAAAGCGCTCGACACGCTCACCGCGCGTGAGGCCGAAGTGATCAATCTGTATTTCGGGTTGAATCACGAAAAGGCCCTTACGCTCGAGGAGATCGGCGCGCGGTTTTCGCTCACACGCGAACGCGTTCGGCAGATCAAGGAGAAGGCGATACGCCGGCTTCGCCATGCCTCGCGCAGCCGCTCGTTGCGAGCGTACTTAAACTAAGATTTCATCTTAGACCGACATCACAACCGCCCCGCAAGGGGCGGTTTTTGTTTGGGGGGAAGAAAACTCATGTATTGCGGTCATACGCATTCATGCCTATACTAATCCGCAGGTATGGACTTGCCTCTCGACAATGTGAAAGCCAGGGAAAGACTGTTTTTGCTGGCGGGGCTCATGGTGTTTCTGACCGTACTCATTCGCACTGCCTGGGTTTGTGACGACGCGTACATTTCATTTCGCACCGTAGATAATTTTGTTAATGGGTATGGTTTGCGGTGGAATATTGACGAGCGGGTGTGGAGCTTTACCAATCCGCTATGGGTCTTGGTTTTCTCGGCTGTTTACGGCATTACCAGAGAGGCCTATTTCACCAGTATTTTCTTCTCAATTGCACTTGCGATCGGAGCAGTTGCGCTCGTGGCGCGAGGGCTGAGTCGATCAGTGGCAATGATGGCGCTGACGTTCGTCATTTTCATTTTCTCAAAAGCGTTTGTCGACTACTCAACTTCGGGGCTCGAGAATAGTCTCGGTCATCTTCTGTTAGCTGTCTTCTTGCTTCTGTTTCTGAAAGGCGAGATGTCCTATCGCCAATTATTCTGGCTTGCCCTTGTTGGATCGTTGGCAACGCTTAATCGAATGGATGCGGTGTTGCTTGTAGCGCCACCGCTTTTTTGGGCTTGGTGGGGGCTCAGAGGTTGGCGAGCAACACGAACCGTGCTTCTTGGATTCACGCCGTTGATCCTTTGGGAGATATTCGCGGTTATCTACTATGGTTTTCCGCTGCCTAACACCTATTTCGCAAAGACGCATACTGGGATTCCGTCGGCAGAACTGATTCAACAAGGGTTGCTGTACTTCTTGGATTCCATTCAGCGGGATCCCATCACCCTTACGGCCATTTTCCTGGGCATCGCGGCCGCCGTGGCGACGCGCAATCGGAAGGGACTGGCGGTCACGGCGGGAATTCTTTTGTTCTTCGTTTATACGGTGAAGGTTGGTGGGGACTTTATGAGCGGACGATTCTTTACTGCGCCGTTGCTTTCTGGAGTCGCCCTGCTAACGATGTGCCCCTGGCCAGAGCGCGGTTGGGGCGTCGTCGCGCCCGCCGCGATCGCAATCACGTTAGGATTCACATCTCCGCGGGTGCCAATCCTAAGTGACGAGACCTACGGAACTACGGGCGAAGGAGGAATAAACCCGAAAGGCATTGCTGATGAGCGAGGTTGGTACTATCAGGGGACCGGTCTGCTAACTGCCAAACGAGGAGTAGTACTGCCAGACCATGAATGGACGCATAAGGGGCTGGAAGCTCGGTACCGAGGGGAGCAACGGATCTACGACGGCTGCGTCGGGTTTATGGGATTCTTTGCCGGACCGAAAATTCATATCGTCGATATGTTCTCGCTCACACAGCCGCTACTGAGTCATCTCCCGATTGAGGATGTCAAAGGGTGGCGAATTGGGCACTTCTCGCGAATGTACCCCGCGGGATTTGACAAGACGGGGGACCCCTGCGCAAATACGATCATTGACAGCGGCATGCACGTCTACTACGACAAGCTATGCATTCTAACGCGCGGTTCACTCTGGTCGTGGTCCCGATTGGGCGAGATCATCAAATTTAACGCCGGTGCCTACGGCTCACTCGTGAATCAATATACACATCCCCAACCTACGCTCGTCGCCTACGCTGACGTCAGCCAGCCAAAAGCCGCAAACACGCCTTGGGATGCGGAGGGGACCTACCGGCTTAACGAGGCCGGAATTCAAATTACGCTTGCGGATACATCGCATGCGCCGCGCATTGAATGGAGTGTAGATCATAACGACCACTACCTCGCAGTGTTTCGGCTGCAGGGTGCCGAGGTTGGCTACATATCACTCGAACGAAAATTCATTGAGCACGGCGGGCTCAGAATCGATACGCTCACCGTTCCGACAGAGACATATCTCCGTGGGTATGATCGAATTGATGTCAGAGGATTCTTTGGCGACGGTATGTATGCATTGGGCCATCTACGACTACTTGACTAATTTCTGGTCGGAGTTCTGCTGACGAATCTGCCGAAGGGAGTCTGAGAGCGATTCAAATGTTACTTCGCTCCCAACGATAACATTTCGTCTTACCCAATCGCCCACGATAACAGAATCACCGCCGTATTCCTCGAGCGAGTCGGCGATACCGACATAGTCGCGAGCAAAGCGCGGATCGCGTTCCAAACGCGACACATAGCTGAAGTAGCCGTGGGTGTGTATAAAGGTGGGGCGGGCGGTGTCGAAGACATAAGAATAAAAGGCCTGCTGATCAATTCCTCTTGTGTGGGCAATTGAACGGTTACAAAGTCCGGCAAGGTCGTAGACTTGAAGGTGAGAATAGTACAGCGGGCCGCCGATGTCAGGAAGCATGACAGACGCACTATCGATGCCCAATCGCCGGGCAAACTCGTCGTATCGTGTACCATACTCACTTGCAATGCGGCGAAATGAAACCGCCGGCCATTTCGCATACTCGTTCAGCCGCGGTGTGTGTTCGCGCCACGCTTGCCATCCGATTAAGGCGACCAAAATAGCGCCGACGATAATGCGAATAGTCCGCGAAGAAATCGAAGATGTCAGCAATGCATATACTGTCATCGCCGCGCTGACCACGGCCAGTAGAAAGAACGGGGTTGCAAAACGGAACTCTCGCATGTAATCGGGAGTCATGATCAGGTAGGTGAATCCAGCGACAAGGCAGAGTAAGCCGACCAGGGCGATTGCCGGTCGCCTCGGCTTGAGTAGGAAGGGAATGACAAGGGAGGAAATGAGAACAATCCAGGAACAGATCCACCACTTCTGACCGAGCAGTGACGACACCAAGTCGCGCCATTTTGTCCAGAAAGGGCCGTAAAGGACTGCCGCAAGCCGGATATCGTTGAATGATGGTCCGCCCTTGACGTAATAGGTGTTAGGCATCCAGTCGCCGAAGTAAAATAGCCGAAAGGCCACGTACCCGCCGACGATAACGATGAGCACCGCCGCGTATCGGAGAGCTAAGGTGAGCGTCGGCTTCTTGTCAGTGACAAAGTACTTTCTCTGCACGAGCGATATCGGAAATGCAGCCGCGAATACTATTCCCTCCGGGCGCGTAAGCGCCATACCTGCCGCTACCAAACCGGCCAATAGAGGCCTGCCGCTTGTCGAGGTCTCGCTTGTTAGCTCGCGAACACAGGCCGCGACCAATATCGCGACAAGGCAGGCATAGAGTGCATTCTCCAGGCCCGAAGATGTCCAGACGACGAAAGATGCGTTGAGCGAGAGCATGCTCGAAATGACCAGTGCGACACTCGGTGGAAGTTGAGAGTAGCGCACAGTGCACCAAATCTGCCAGTAAGTAAGTCCGACAAGCGCGCCGCTTACAATTTTCGGCGTCAAGAATGGATCGAACTGCCCGATGGCGAAGAACGGAGACAATAGCAACACCCAGAGCGGATTGGAGAAACCTTCCACCGGCGACATTCCCGGTTGAGGCACCAAGCCGTAGCCGTGTGCTAGGTTGCGCGCAAAGGAATAGGAAATCGCCGCGTCGTCAACAACCCAGGCGCGTAAGGCATACGAGCGCCATAGGTACATAGCTAACGGGAACAGACAACAAAGAACGGCCAACCAAGTCTTCGGATTGGGCTTGTTTGATACGGCTAGTTCACTCATGCAACGATGCCAAGATAGGGTGATCGTGGAAGGGCATCAACACTTATCGCCCGAACTTGCTTCGAGCGACACAAGGGAATATACTTTCTTTCACAGATGGCGAATCAATCCGGACACAACTGGGCCCGATGGGTCACGCTGGGCGGCGGGCTGGCCCTGTTTGCGTTCGTGGTTTGGCGGACAGCGTGGGTCTGCGACGACGCCTATATCTCATTTCGCACGATAGACAACTTCGTGCATGGCCTCGGACTGCGCTACAATATCGTCGAGCGGGTCTGCACCTTCACCAATCCTCTCTGGGTGCTGCTGATGTCGCCGGTCTATGCGATCACCCGAGAGATATTCTTTACCAGTTTGTTCTTTTCGATAGCAGTTTCGGTGGCCGCATATGTTGTCGTAGTGACAGGTGTGATGCGATCAACCGTCGCCGCCGTCTTCGCCGTCGCTGCCCTCTGCTTTTCGAAATCGTTTGTCGACTTTTCTACCTCAGGCCTTGAAAATCCGCTCACCCATTTGTGCCTCGCGGTTTTCGTTTGGGTGTTCTTGTGGAAGACAGAGATTCGCCATCGGCTCTTCTGGCTCTCGCTGGTGGCGTCGCTTGGCGTGCTCAATCGGATGGACTCACTGCTGCTGTATGCCCCGGCGCTAGCCGCCTGCTGGTGGCCGCAACGAAGCTGGAAAACTTTCAGGACTGTGTGTTTCGGATTTGCGCCGTTCATCGTGTGGGAGTTGTTCGCCACTGTCTACTACGGTTTCCCGTTTCCGAATACATTTTATGCCAAGACCACTACCGGTGTGCCCGCAGTCGATTTGGCGGCACAGGGGCTTTTGTATTTGGTCGAGTCGGCGAAGATCGACCCGCTGCTTGTGACAATTATCGGGGCTTCACTGGTTGTTGCCGCGGTGCAAAGGTCGCGTGCGGCGTTGTTGCTTAGCGCCGGAATCGTTATCTACCTGCTCTATGTCATCAAGGTCGGCGGAGATTTCATGGCGGGAAGATTTCTGACCGCGCCGTTCATCATGGCTCTCGGCATTTTTGCACAGGCCAAGTGGCCAAAGGGAGTTACTGGATTTGCGCCGGCCGCCGTCGCCGTGGCAATAGGATTTATGTCTCCGGCGGTACCGATACTGTGTGACGCCAAATTCGGCGAGGGGAAGTTCGGCAAGGTCGATCCCGACATCGGCATCATCGATGAGCGGGCGTATTACTTTCAATATACCGGACTGTTGAATTACCGGGACACGGGGATTTATCCCAATATCATCTGGGCCAAAGAGGGAAAACGGCTGAGTCGTATCGGCAATCAGGCCATTATCGAGCGCTCGATTGGATTCCGTGCCTGGTTTGCGGGCCCGCAGATTCATGTCTGCGATATGTATGCGCTGGTCGACCCGCTGATGGCACGGCTCCCCTGCGAAACGCGTATGGGATGGCGAATCGGACATTTCATGCGCACTGCACCGGAGGGGTACGAAGCAACGCTGGCTATCGGGCAGAATTCGATCGCCGACGATTCGCTTCGAGTATTTCTCGACCGGCTGTGGACAGTGGTTCGCGGGCCGATTTTTTCGTGGGATCGACTCGCCGAAATGATC
The DNA here is from genome assembly GCA_964455535.1 of uncultured Ignavibacteriales bacterium. Classification (GTDB taxonomy): domain Bacteria; phylum Zixibacteria; class MSB-5A5; order GN15; family FEB-12; genus JACRAV01. The sequence goes on from CAYVWS010000012.1 coordinate 27,542, forward strand.
CGATTCAACTTTGGCTTGAATCAACATCTGGTCAGGGCCTACACCGATGTCCCGTTGACCGAAAAGCGATATTCGGAAATCTCCACGCCGGTCGAGCGCGGCACGCCGGTCAAAGACCCGCGCGTGACGCGCATCAGCCGCGCCGGTCTCAAAATCCAACTTGAACGCGAGGTGCACGCGACTCGACTGGAGCTTGGGATAGAAGATCGTGATAACTATTTCCTGCAATTCCGCCGCGAATCACATTTGGTTGGTTCGACCCTGATTCTACTGCAGCGAATCCAAGGCGGTGGAATTCGCGTGGATTCGGTCGCGGTGCCGGACTCGGTGGTCAGCGCCGGATATGATGAGATCGAAGTCTCCGGAGTCTACGGCGATGACCGATACTATGTCGGCTTTGTCCGTCTGCTCGATTGAAAAACTGACGAAATTTCGATTTCTCTTCTTTCTCCGGCTCGACTCCGGTTCCTTTTATATTTCCCAGTCCATTTCTTGGCCGCGTCAAGTCGTCGTAACCCATTGAAGGACAACAGGTATTCCGGCTCTTAGTCGCTCGAGTCTCGCGTAAAAAATTTGCTTCGTTTCAAATCCGTGTCTCTGGAGAGATCATATTTAGAGATTGGGGCGATTGGTCGATAATACATCCAATAGTATTAACCTCTTGGAGGAGAGCGAAATGCGTCTTGCTGCCTGGACCCGAAAATTGATCTCGGGGCCGATTCTTACGACCGCCGCCTGCATTCAACTTCTGGCGATCACACCCGCTGCATTTGCTCAGGAAGAAACCGATGTAGACTCGTTGGATCTGAGCAATCTCCTCGACAATATCGTGATGTCGGTGTCGAAGCGAGAAGAGACACTCGATGAAGCGCCCGGAAGTGTCTTTCTGATTACGCGCGACATGATCGAGCGGTACGGTTTTGAAACGGTCGCCGACGCGCTGGCAATCGTGCCGGGGCTCTACGTGAACAAAGACTTCACACTGACAACCGTCGGTGTTCGCGGCATTAGTTTGTTCGGCGATTGGAACAGCCGGGTCATTCTCCTGATTGACGGACGCTCATCGGTCGAACTCTATTCCGGCACCAGCAACTTTGATCTGCCGGGAATCAGTATCGACAATCTGGAGCGTATCGAAGTCGTCAAAGGGCCGGCCTCCTCGATCTACGGCAGCAACGCCTTTTTTGGGACAATAAATCTCATTACCCGGAAACACACGAACAACTCGGTGCAGTCGTCGAGTGTGGTTTCAACCGCCACCCGGTCGGGCGACATTTCAGCGGCGTTTACGCACTTCTGGAAACCGGATTTCAGCATCAGCGGCAGTTTAAGCGCCAACGGAAGAACGGGCAGCAAGCTCTATTTCTCCGAATTCGATGCTCTCGACTCCACAACCCTGAGCTTGGACGAGAACGGCAGCAATCAGTACTACCTTGATTCGGCGGATTTCACCGGCGGTTATGCCGACCGTCGGAACAAGTTCAAAAGCGCCGCCGGACACGTCGTGGTGCGCAACGGGAACTGGTCGCTGACCGGTCACTATGTCCACGGCGAGACCGGTATCGCTCAGAGCATGTGGGGATCACTGTTCAACAAAGCCGACAACAAATTTCTCGAGACGCGAGGGTATGTCGACCTCGGATACGATGCAGTCATCTCTCCCAAAGTGGATCTGACTGCGCGTGTCTCCTACGATACCTATGAATTTATCGATCACGTCCTGTACAACTACTACATACTCGAGGCCTCGCCCGCCTATCTGCCCGGACCATTGTGGATCGACCGCGAGAGCGACCGCTGGTGGAGCGGCGAAGTGCGCCTTGGCTGGCGCCCATCCGAAAATACGCGGCTGACGCTCGGCTCGGATGCCAAGTTCCATCGCGTGATTCAGGAATCGGGGGAGGCCGATCTCGATCGCGAATCGGTAGCGAAAAACGTCATCACGTCGACCGCCGCTTCGCTTCGCGAGGATGTACTCACGGCCTACGGTCAGCTCGATCAGCAAGTGGGGCCGCACCTAAAGATCACCGGCGCGCTGCAGGCAAGCTACCAGTCGTATTCCTCCAATGCGCTGATTCCGAAAGGAGCGGTCGTCTATTCGCCGCGCCGGGGAACGGCGCTTAAGTTCATCGCCAGCCGAGGTTACCGGTCGCCGACCATGTACGAAATGAGCTATGACGACGGCTGGTTCTATATCGGAAATCCCGACCTCAAGCCGGAACAGAATTCGAACTACGAAGTTGTCGTGTCACAAAAGATGCCCTACGGGTTCGACGCGACAGTTTCTGGATTCGCCTCGAATATCCGTGACCTGATTACGCAGACTGCCATTGATAGTTCCGATCTGTCGTATCCCACGACCGGTACGTATGACGCATCGGTCAGTCAGTATCGCAACGGCGGTCACGTTCATACCACGGGAATCGAAGTCGGGGTGCAGAGAAATCCGGTTTATCGCCTCTCCGGTTTTGCGTCCGCCAGTTATGCGAGTCTCAAGTTCGAAGGACAGGCCGCCGATGTTGGTATTCCGAATTCAGTAGCGTGGCACTTCAATGCCGGGATGTCATATCAGATTACGCCCCACAAGTTATCCGGTTCGGCCCTTGTGAAGTATGTGGGATCAAGAATGCTCTGGGACGGCTCTAAGCTTGGTTCAACCACGCTTGTGGATGTGGCCGCGACATATCGCCGCGCCTTCAACTTCCTGAGTTTCACTGCGGGAGTATCCAATCTCCTTGATGTAGACTATCGGGTGCCGCTGTCGCCGGACTATGCGCCGTCAACGTCGATCGGACAGTCGGGACGATCGATATTTGTCCGTGTCACGGCCGGTCGCTGAGAAGATAGCCAAAGAGAAGACAAGAAGCTTAAATATGCAGACGAAATCGTTTGGACAACGGGTTGGGTATTTATGCCTGAGCACGATGCTCTTATGGGCAACCCCTGTTGCGGCAGCCGATATCGGTCCCAAGCTGGCCATCCCTGTATTCCTCAAGATGGTCTCGTACGACGACAGTTTTTCTACTCCCCGCAAGCCGGACACGCTGCATCTGTACTTTCTCTATGATTTTGCCGATTCAAAGTCGTATCAGCAATACGAGGATGCGCGCGAGTACTTTAGCTCGGCCGGCGACTTGATGGTGTCTGGTGTGCCAGTGTGCTTGATCGGAATCCAAAAAGGCAACGCCGATTCGGTGATCAAGAGCACCCCGGATAGTATCTACTCGGTATTGATTTGTGCGGCGGGGCGCGGCAAAGATTTCACTGATCTGGCGTCGACTTTGAAAGCAAAAAACCTTCATTCTTTCGCAATCGACTACGGCGATATGGGCGCCGGAATTTCGGCCTCAATAGAGGCCAAAGAACACAAGACAACTATCCTGATAAACCTGCGCACGGCCTTGGCCGAAGGAAGTCACTTCAGCGCCAGATTGCTCAGTATGTGCACTATTTTGGACAAACCGAGTTGATATGTCACGTATTTCTGCCCTGCTAAATATTCGCGCGCGCATCCTTCTGCTTGCA
>CAYVWS010000013.1:0-28998 GCA_964455535.1 uncultured Ignavibacteriales bacterium
ATTGAATTCCAGAAGGAATTCGACAAGGCGACCGGCAAGACCAATCACCTTGAAGGCGTGACAACTAATGCGGGTCATATGCCGCTCGGGTCGCATCCGGGAAGAGCGCCGAAAGTTAACGAAGACAAAGTCGAGACCGGCGAAATGAATTCAGTCGATATCGACCGCGAAGTTTCGAGCATGACGCAAAACGAGCTTCTGTATACGATCAGCGCCAAGCTGTTGCAGCAGAAATTCCAAGGACTGAAAACGGCCATCACCAGCAAGTGAGGTAGGATATGGCAGGCGTACTCAATTCGATAGACATTTCATCGCGCGGTCTGACGACCCAGCGCATGAAGATGGATGTTGTGGCGCAGAATATGGCCAATGTCGAAACGACTCAGGGTCCCGACGGTCAGCCGTATCACCGCAAGCGGGTTCTCGTCAAAGAAGAATCGGCCGGCGCACAAAAATTCGATACGATGCTCCGCAAGTCGCAGGAAGAATTAGTGCGCACCGATCCGGCCCATCGTCCGGGACTGGCGCTGCAGATCACGCAGAAGTCGAATTTGTCGTCGTCGGCGCCAAAAGAAGTGCAGGATAAATCATCGAATTTCAAACTGGTCTATGATCCTTCGCATCCGCAGGCGGATGCCGAGGGGTATGTGAAATATCCCGATATCGACATCATTACCGAAATGGTGGATATGATGACCGCGACGCGCGCCTATGAAGCCAACACCGTGGCTATTGCCGCCGCCAAGAAAAATGCGCTGGACGCGCTTGAAATCTAATCGGAAGGAACAGGACTCATGAAAATCAATCCGCTTGGCATTCAGTCGTATCAGACGCCAAACGCCAACCGTCCGCAGATCGACAAGAAACCGTCGGTGGGCAGCGGTGAACCCAGAGTTGTTATCACGCCACAGCCGGAGGGAACGCCGTCGTCGGTTTCGATCAAGGCGACCCCGACCGATTTCGGCTCTCTGTTGACCGAACCGGAACGCAAAGCGATGGACGCGCTCTTCGCGCGATTCAAAGAAAACGGCAAGACGACCGGCGCGACGGCCTCCGAAGCCGATCGCGGCATCGGGAAGTTCGTCGATATCAAGGTGTGATCTATGTCTGAACCGACCAGTCGTGTGACATTGCTGCCGGGTCTGGCCAATCAGATCACCCCGGCGCCGATTCAGCCGGCTCAACAACAGCCGGTCAGCGGCGAAAAGTTCACTGACATGTTGTCGTCGATGGTCAACTCGGTCAATGACCTGCAGGCCTCGTCGGCCCAGGCGCAGACCGCACTGATGAACGGCGAAGCAGTCGAGCTGCATGATGTGATGATCAAGGCCGAGCAGGCCGGATTGAGCATGGATTTTCTATTGGAGATTAGAAACAAACTGGTAAACGCATATAACGATCTGACGCGGATGCCGATGTAATTCGGCGGCTTGTCCGCACGCCGGCCATGGATGGCCCGTGCTGAAGCGTAAATAGGAAGTGCAATGGAACCTTTCAAAGGTGTGTTCAAGAACGCGTCCGACTTTGTCGGGCGGATGTCCCCAAGCCAGGTGATGATGCTTTTCGGCATTGTCGCCGGTACAATTGTCGGCGTCATCTTTCTCTCCGGTTGGCTCAAACAAGTCAACTACGCCCGGCTGTATTCGAATCTTGAGTCGGCCGAAGCGGGGGAAATCGTCAACTATCTCGCCACCAACAATGTGCCGTATGAGATCGCCGACAACGGCGGATCAATCGATGTCCCGTCAGATCAGGTCTACAAACTTCGTCTGGCGCTGGCGTCGCAGGGGATTCCGAAAGCCGGCACAGTGGGATACTCGATCTTCGACCAGAACAATCTGGGGATGACCGACTTTCTGCAGAATCTCAACTTCCGGCGCGCGCTCGAGGGTGAACTGACCAAGACGATCATGCAGTTAAGTGAAGTGCAGGCAGCTCGGGTGCATATCGTTATTCCGAAGGATCGTCTCTTCAAAGAAGATAAAAAGGAGCCAACGGCCTCTGTCGTTCTGAAGCTGCGTAACCGTGCCGGGCTTGCCAAGGCACAATTGGCCGGTATTTCGCATTTGGTCGCCGCTTCGGTCGAGGGACTGTCGCCGCAGAATATCAGTATTGTCGACTACGACGGCAATTTGCTGTCCGGTGGTCGTGATAAGGATCAACTCGCGGGACTGTCGACATCGCAACTCGAAGTCCGTCAAAATGTCGAGTCGTATTTGCAAGACAAAGCGCAGTCGATGCTTGACGGCGTGCTCGGCTCCGGGAAGGCGCTGGTGCGGGTCACTGCTGACCTGAATTTCCAGCAGCTTGAGCGGACATCGGAACAATACGATCCGGATAAGCCGTCGGTGAGAAGCGAAGAACGTACCACCAACAGCAGTTCCAATTCCGACAAGACAGCCGACACCGGCGAGAATAAGCAGGAAGAAAATTCGCAGACAGTCGTTACCAATTACGAACTAAACAAGACCGTCGAACATATCGTTAACGCCGTCGGAACCATTTCGCGCCTGTCGGTGGCAGTCACTGTGGATGGCAGCTATCAGACACCCAAAGAAGGCGCCGAGAGTGGTGAGCGGGTCTATCAACCCCGGTCACAGGAAGAACTGGATCGGTTGGCGGGCATTGTCAAAAATGCCGTTGGATTCGACACCCAGCGCAACGATCAGATCGAAATCATCAATGTGCCGTTTGACCGAGAGCAGATCGACGTTGACCGTCAGGCGCTCGACACGATATACCAGCGTGAATGGTACTGGGATATCGGAAAGAAAGTGGGAATCGTCGCGCTGATTATCTTTGCCTTCTTCTACCTGAAGCGCAAATCCAAAAAGCTATTCAGCGCCCTTGGCCGCATGCTGCCGCCTTCGACTCATCCGGCGATGGCCGATGGCACGGTGCAGGCGGTAGCCACCGACGAAGCGGCGCGGCCGATACAGGTGCGTCATCCGCGTCTGGTGGATCAGATGCAGGTCACCGCCAAGGAAAAACCCGAAGAAATAGCCAAGGTCATCAAGACCATGATGATTGAGTAGGCACGCAATGGATTACGAAAACCTGACCAATCAGCAAAAAGCCGCGATCGCTTTGATCGCGTTCGGCCCCGAGGTCTCGGCGCACGTTTTAAAGGGATTGCGCGAAGAAGAACTCGAAAAGATCACGATCGAAATTGCCAATCTGCGCGATGTCCCGGCCGAAGTGGAAACCAAAGTCATCGAAGAGTGCCATCAGATTTTTATGGCGCGGCAGTACGTTTCGCAGGGCGGTATCGACTTTGCCGCAGAAATCTTAGAGCGGGCAGTGGGTCACACCAAAGCAAAAGACATCATGAACCGACTTGAATCGTCGTTTCATTCGAAGGGTTTTTCGCTGCTGAAAGATATCGATCCAAAACAGCTGGCGGGATTCTTCCAAAACGAACATCCTCAGACCACCGCTCTTATTCTGACACAGCTCGCGCCGCAGCAATCGGCCGCGGTGCTATCCGAACTCGGACCGGAATTACAGGCCGAGGTCGCGCTGCGGGTGGCGATGATGGAGAAAATTTCGCCTGAAATTCTTAAAGAGATCGAAGCTACGCTCGAAGATCAGTTCGGACAGGCGGCCACCCGAGATATGTCTGTCTCTGGAGGGGCCAAGGCGATTGCCGAGATCTTGAACCTGATCGAATCGTCGGCGGAAAAGAATATTCTTCAGTCGCTCGAGGCAGAAAATCCTGACCTAGCGGCCGAAGTGAAGAACATGATGTTTGTCTTTGACGATATCATTCTGCTCGATGACCGCTCGATTCAGCGTCTGCTCAAGGAAGTGGAGACCAAAGACTTGTCAGTGGCGCTCAAGGCGACGACCGAAGAGGTCAAGAACAAGGTCTTCAAGAATGTGTCAGAACGCGTGGCGTCGATGATCAAAGAAGAGATGGAGTTCATGGGCCCGACGCGACTCTCAGATGTCGAAGCGGCTCAGGGCCGAATTGTCGAGGCGGTACGCCGACTCGAAGAGGAAGGCCAGGTCTTTATCTCCGGCCGCGGCGGCAAAGAGGATGTCATTGTCTAATATTGTGCGTCATGCCCGGGTCGCTCCGGCGGTCTTTATCGGTGAGCATCAGCTTGATGCTCAGGCCGAATCTTCCGCCGAACAGAAGCTCGGGCGGGTATTTCCCAAGGTGCAGTACATGACGTCGCCGACCGGGGCCAAGCTGATCTCGGTGCTGGAAGTCGACCGGTTTGTCGAAGTGCTGAACACTCAATCCGAAGCGGCCCGTAAATCGGGATACGAAGACGGCCGCAAAGCCGGGTACGAAACCGGCATGGCGGAAGCGCGCCGTGTTATGCAGCAGTTTGAGAAGGCCATTGCCGACGCCGTGACATCGCGCGAGAAGATGCTCGAAGAGTCCAAGCAAAAGATTCTCGAATTGGTCACCAAGATCAGCCGCAAAGTTACATTCGATGCCATCGATATCGACCGCGAAAAAACCGCCCAGATGATCGCCGGGATTATCAACACGCTGAGCGACCGGTCATCGCTGCGAATACTGGTGCACCCGGATTTTCTTCCGATAGTCGAACAAAATCTCGAACGATATCTGACCGGATCCACGATGATAAAAAACCTGACTATCGAAGCCGATGCCCGTGTGCGGCAGGGGGGATGTTTCATCCAGACCCCCACCGGCGATATCGATGCCCGGCTGGAATCTCAGTTTGATATCATCGAAACGGCCATGTCGGCAGGCGAGACCAACAAGTGAGCGCGGTTGCGTATGACATGTACGCTGAGCGGATCGATCGCGCTCACACGATCAAGCATTTCGGCAAAGTTACGCAGGTGGTCGGGCTGATTGTTGAATCGGCGGGTCCGTCGATTTCCATCGGCCGCCACTGCACCATAGAAAACTCCGATGACGGCTCTCAGATTCGGGCCGAGGTAGTCGGCTTTCGCAATGACCGTTTGCTGTTGATGCCATTCGGTCCGATGACCGGCATTCACCCGGGTGCGATAGTAACTTCTACTGCCGATCAACTTCGCATTCCGGTCGGCGACGGTCTCATTGGTCGCATCCTCGGCGGATTGGGGCAGCCCCTCGATGGCCACGGGCCGATTGTGGCGACCGCGACGCGCGGTATCAATGGCGTCGTTATTCCGGCGCTGCAACGCCGACGCATCACGCAACCACTTCGCACTGGTATCAAAGCGATCGATCTGCTGGCATCGGTCGGCAAGGGTCAGCGTCTTGGGATTTTCGCCGGATCGGGCGTCGGCAAGTCCGTCATGCTGGGCATGATGGCGCGCGGGTCATCGGCGGATGTCAATGTCATTGCGCTGGTCGGCGAGCGCGGGCGAGAAGTGCGCGAGTTTATCGAAGAAGACTTGGGAACCGAAGGACTCAAACGCTCGGTGGTTGTGGCAGTCAGCTCCGATCAGCCGGCGATTGTTCGTATCAAGGGCGCGATGGTTGCCACTACGATTGCGGAGTATTTCCGCGATCAGGGCAAAGATGTCATGCTTATGATGGATTCGATCACGCGAATTGCCATGGCGCAGCGCGAAATCGGCCTGGCGGCCGGAGAACCCCCGGCAACGAAGGGGTACCCGCCGTCGGTGTATGCTCTGCTTCCGACTATTCTTGAAAGAGCCGGAAGCAGCGAACGGGGATCGATCACCGGACTTTACACCGTGTTGGTTGAAGGCGATGATTTCAACGAGCCGATTTCCGATGCAGTGCGATCTATTCTCGATGGTCACGTGGCGCTGTCGCGCAAACTCGCGGCGATGAATCAGTACCCGGCCGTTGATTGTCTGGATTCGATCAGCCGACTGATGAAAGATGTCGCCACGCCTGATGAAAAGCGACTGGCCGCCGAGGTTCGTCAGATAGTCGCGACCTATCGCGAGGCAGAAGACTTGATAAATATCGGGGCGTATGTCAAGGGCTCCAACCCGAAAATCGACCGGGCGATTTCAAAGATCGATGCGATTAATCAGTTTTTCCGTCAGCCCATCGGCGAACTGTCAGCGCACGACAAGTCAGTGGCTGAATTGAGTCAGATCATCGGCTGAGTCGGAGTCGATCTGCTATGAAGAAATTCCGGTTTCGTCTCGAATCGCTTAAGAAGATCAAAGAGCACAAAGAAAAAGAGCGCCAGAAAGAACACGCTACGGCTGTTCAACAAGTGCTGATTCAGCAGGACAAGCTGCGCGAGTTGGAAACAACCCGGCTGCATGCGATGGCCTCGCAGCGGACCGCGCACGAAGCGCCGGGGCATCTGTCGGCGTCGGCGCTGTTGTCGTACTCCCGTTATTATCTGAAACTCAAGCGCGAAAAAATCACCGGAACCGAAATGCTGCGGGCGCTTGAGGGGGAGGCCGAAATCCGCCGCCAGAAACTTGTTGAAGCGGCCCGCGAGCGGAAGACCTACGAGAAACTGAAAGAGCGGCAGTTGGAGAAATTCCTGAAATCGACCGAGCAAGTGCTCTCAAAAGAGAATGACGAGATCGCGGCCAACACCGCTCGTCGGCCCAAATCTTAGCCGAGTAAATCTGCATCACGCAAACGGCCGTCGGCTGAGGGGACCGACGGCCGTTTTGTATGTCTGTTGCGAAATCCGCTATTTAACCATCATCATCTTGCGGGACTGGGCGAAGCTCTCCGTTGTCAGTCGATAGAAATAGACTCCCGAACCGAGCTGAGTGCCGTTGTCAGCGCGACCGTCAAATGTGATCCGATGTTGTCCGGCCGGGTAACTTCCCTCGGCAAGCGTGCGAACCTGCTGCCCGAGCATGTTGTACACAACAATCGATACGGTGCTCGATTTGGGCAAGGCGAATTCTATCTCAGTGGTAGGATTGAACGGATTGGGGTAATTCTGCAACAGCGCGTACGCGGTCGGCAGACCGTCGAGGATATCATCGACATCAGTTGCCGACTGGATGGTGACTGATCCGGGGCGGAAGATCGGAGTGAATTGTCGGTTGGCGTCGACAGTGGTGAGTGTAATGACGGTCGACAGTACGCCGGCATATTTGGTGGAATCTATCACAACGACGGTATCGGGCGAACCTACTTGCGAGGTGAAATAGAGCGTGGCGATGCTCCCCGTTCCCGGAGTCAGCGGGGCGCCCTCGCCGAAATCGAGCGCGATATAGAGCGAATGCGAAGCGGGGTTGAATTGATATGTCTTATTGGAAGCGGCGTCGCCGCGCGTGCCGGCGAAACTGACTGAATCGAGGGCGAGACGATCATTGCCGTAGCTGAGCGCCAGCTCCGCTATTTTGACATTGCGTTCATTGAAGTAATTGATCTCAACAGTGACTGGCGAACCCGCCGTCACCGATTTGTGATCGACCCAGAGCGAATCGAAACTCATCGGCGCGGCCTGAATGTTCAGGTACCCTTTGCGGAATTTCGGATGGTATTGGCCGGTGGCAACGACAGTGTCGGTAAACCAGGTGCCCTTTTCGAGCTGGCCGTCGATGAAGGTCGTGCTGTCGAGGGTGACCACCTGCGGCGTTATGGACAGTGAATAGGAATAGTAGAGTTTGCAAAAGATTCCTGAGCCGGGGGAGATGTTTTCAGTCGAGGTCAGCGCATACACTGATGCCGTTCCATTGGCATTAAAGGAGACGCCCTTCAGCGAGACAGCAGCAACGCGAGAGCCCGCGAAAGAAACGGAATCAAGCGTGACCGCGGCAGAATTTTTGGAGATAGTAAACTCGACGCCAGTCAGCGGTTCATCATTGAAGAACCGAACGGGGACAACCCCGATGCCTCCCTGAAAAGCCACCACCGAATCGACGGACAGAGTATCGGGGATCCCGATATCAAGCGTGGCTCCTTTGGCACGACGGGTGAACGCCGCCAAAACCAGCAAAGCCACAATGATCCATAGTACGCGGTTGTTGTATCTCATGTTTTTCCAGAGGCGAAAGATAAGAGGGGTAGAGCAAACGTCGTGCAACAACAGCAAAAACTCCGGCGGTAGCGAAACTTCCTGATGGGCTGGTCCGGACGGCGAGGTAAGCCGCCTGCCCTGTTGAGGTTATCGTTGCCCCGAATATACCCCCGTCCCCCGGAAATTGCAATCCTTGGCGGAGCGGCTCCGACTGGTTATGCAATGCCGTTCGCGTTGTTACCAGCCATCCGACGCGGCCTCGCGGCCGCGATTGATTCGGAAAGGTTTACAGGGGTAACAAGGAAACCGCTTCCGTTCTTACAGTCTCAAGCCCCAATCGAATACTTCAGTGGTTGCCCGTAAAGCGTTGATAATTATAGCGATACGCAAGTGCCGGTCGGCTCGGCACGGACCCTGCGTAACGCTTCACCGGAGAATTATATGATTAAAGGAATGTACACATCGGCCTCCGGTATGGTACCGCGGGTCCAGAAACAGGAACTGATCGCCAACAACCTGGCGAATGTGAACTCGGCCGGCTTTAAGCGCGACCGGTTGTTCACCAAAGAACTGACTGCCGCTGAAAAGCGGTTGATGCCCAAGAAAGCCGATTGGGAACAGCCGATGGTCGACAAGCTCTTTGTCGATTACGAAAGCGGCACATTCGACAAGACCGATAATCCGCTGGATATCGCAATTGAAGGCGACGGCTTCTTTCAACTGCAGGGTCCCGACGGCAACACGGTGCTGACCCGCGCGGGTACATTCTCAGTCAATCAGGATGGATACCTCGCCTATCCCGGCGGCTATCTGCTCAAAGGAGAAGGCGGGCCGATTCAGGTCGGCAATGGCAAAGTGAATATCGCCCCCGGTGGAGAAGTCGATGTCGACGGCGCGCAGGTTGATCGGATTCAAACTAGCACCGTGACCGACGTCACCAAACTCCAGCGACTGGGCGGCGCACTCTTTACGGTACCGCAGGGCGAAGAACTCGTGCCATCGGTATCCGCTCAGCTTCGGCAGGGGTATCTCGAAACCGCGAATGTCGATGTCGTCCATGAAATGGTCGACATGATCGTGTCGTACCGCACCTACGAAGCCAACGCCAAAGCGCTGCAATCGCAGGATCAGACGCTTGACCATTTGTTCGGCAAGGTGGCGGGACTGTCACGCTAACACTGAAAATCGAAACTCAGGAGTGAGAAGATGATAAAGGCAATGCGAACGGCGGCGACGGGAATGTCGGCGCAACAAATGAATGTCGACAACATCGCGAACAACCTGGCCAACGTGAACACGCCGGGATTCAAGAAATCGCTTCTCGAATTTCAGGATGTGCTCTATCAGCAGTTCCGTCTGCCGGGCACGGCGACCTCGATCGGCAATTCGGTTCCGGCCGGATTGGCGATCGGATACGGTACACGTCCGTCGGCTACAACCCGCCAGTATTCAACCGGCGATTTGCAGCAGACGGGATCGCCGCTTGATATGGCGATTGAAGGCGATGGCTTTTTCCAGGTGCAGCGCCCTGACGGCACGACGGCCTACTCGCGCGACGGATCGCTGAAAATGTCGGCCGACGGTCGTGTGGTCACTTCCGACGGATATTTCCTCCTGCCTGAAATTACGATTCCGGAAAACACGACTTCAGTAGCTATCGGCAACGACGGTACGGTCGAAGTCCTTCAGGCGGGCAACGATCAGCCGGTTGAGATCGGTCAGGTCGAACTGGCCCGCTTTATCAATCCGGCCGGACTCATTGGTATCGGTCACAATCTCTATCTCCAGTCGGGAGCTTCGGGAAATCCGATCACCGGTCAGCCGGGTCAGGACGGTCTTGGCACGATCAATCAGGGATACCTCGAAATGTCGAACGTGAAGGTGGTCGACGAAATGGTGAACATGATCGTCGCTCAGCGCGCGTACGAGATGAACTCCAAGGCAATTCAGACGGCCGACGATATGTCGGGTGTGGCCAATAATCTGAAGCGGTAATACATGAAGCGTACCACAGTCATATTCGCGCTGGTCATTTCGGCCTTACTGCATTCGCAGTCGGGGAAGTGTGCCTCGCTGTATGACGTGGTCGCCGATCAACTGATCGCGCGATACGCGCTCGACACGGCAACGTCGACCGTTGAAATACTCAAAGGACAGCTTGCCGACCGCACGGTCGAACCGTCGCAGGTATCGATTCAACCGCTTTTTCAGCGTGAGCCGATAGGACTAGTAAGTTTGGTCGCAATCGTAACCGATGCCGATGGCTCGGTCCAGCGCGGGCAGTTCAATCTTCGCGTGCGTCGGTACTCGGATGTCGCGGTCACAACCTCGGCAATCAAACTTCACGACGACATCACTTCAGACAAGATAGAAATCAAACGGATGGAAGTGACCTCTTTGCGGGAGCAACCGATCACATCGCTTGACGCAATCCACGGGAGCAGGACTAAGCGCAATCTGGCCGCCGGTCAGATTCTGACAGTCGAAGCGACCGAGACGGCGCCTGACATTGAAGTCGGGCGGGAGGTCACCATCATCTTCGCGGACAAATCGTTTTCCATCACCACGCGCGGTTTGGCGATGCAGGTCGGCCGCATGGGTGAAAAGATCAGAGTCAAGAATCTGGTCTCGGGCAAGACCGTGTATGCCCGGGTGACGGGCGACCGCGAAGTTCACGTCGAGTTATAGGACAACCACAAGGATAGGATCCATGAAATTCAGATTCCTTCTCATCGTGCTGGCGATTCTCTTGCTGCTGCCGTTCGGGCTTAAGCTGCGCGGACAGGATTTCGGGCAGAGTCAATCGCTGTTTACCGACAAGAAAGCTCATCAGGTTGGCGATCTGCTGACGGTCATTATCTCCGAGCAGAGCAAAGCGACCAATCAGGTCGAGAACAAAACCGAAAAGAGCACCAAGGCCAAGACCGAAGGCGGCCCCGGTATCGGCAAACTCAAATTCATCGGTCAGTTCGGGGTCGACGGTTCCAACCAGAATACGTTTAACGGCAAGGGAGAGAACACCCGGCAGAATGCGGTGATCGGCAAGATGTCGGTGACGGTGATCGGGCGCAAAGACAACGGTGATCTCATTATCGAAGGCCAGCGCATTGTCGCGGTCTCCGGTGATCGCGAGACGATGACATTGTCGGGCGTGGTTCGCCCCAAAGATATCACCGCCGACAACACCATCGAGTCATATCTGATCGCTGATGCCGAGATTCGCTACACCGGTAAGGGCAACAGCAACACCGCTTCCCGCCCCGGAATCATCACCCGACTGCTTAACTGGATATTCTAAGAGGGGGAAGAAGATGATTACACTGATTCTCTCCCGCATCGCCGCACCCATCGCTTTTTGGATGGTCGTCACCCTGACTTTCTTGTGGTTCACTCCGGCGCATGCCGCCAAAGTGCGCATCAAAGACCTGGCCGAATTTCAGGATAAGCAGGAGATCGAGTTGATCGGGTACGGTCTGGTGATCGGGCTCGATGGAACCGGCGACGGCACTAACACGCAATTCACGACCACGTCGCTTGCCAACATGATGGAGCGAATGGGGCTGACGGTCGATCCGACCAAGATCAAAGTCAAGAATGTCGCGGGCGTCATGGTCACCGGCAAGCTGTCGAGTTTGCAGACGACCGGCGCCTACATTGATGTGACGGTTTCGTCGATTGGCGATGCCAAATCACTGCAAGGCGGCACACTTCTGATCACGCCGCTATCCGGCGCCGATGGAGTTGTCCGAGTGACTGCGCAAGGCGCTATTTCCATCGGCGGCTTCAATGTGCAGGTCGACGAAGGCAACAAAATTGTCAATAACTACACGCTGGTTGGCCGTGTTCCCAACGGCGGACGTGTGACCAGACCGATGCCGCCGACCGAGGGCTCTGATCGTCAGGTCATGCTGGCTTTGAGCCAACCCGACCTGACTACCGCGCAGCGTTTAGCCGACGCCATCAATATCGAGTATGGTCAGACATCGTATGTCATCGATGCCGGCACAGTCCGGCTCGATATTCCTGACAGCTTGGGCGATCCCACAATCCGCTCGCGCTTTTTGGCCGATGTCGGCATGATGGAAGTGATCCCGGATACGAAGGCACGTGTTGTCATCAACGAACGAACCGGTACAATTGTATCGGGTGAGCATGTCGTCATCGACCCGGTGGCTATCGCATCGGGAAATATCACCGTCAATATTCAGTCACGTCCCATAATCTCGCAGCCCGAAGCGTTCAGCCAGGGTGAGACCGTGGTCACCTCAGAGCCGACCATCAGTGTTTCGGCTGAAAGGGCACGGGTAGTTGAACTCGGTGGATGTGTGGAACTGTCGCAGGTGGCCGATGCCCTCAATCGAATCGGTGCGGCGCCGCGAGACATCATTGCCATTTTTCAGGCGCTCAAACAAGCAGGGGCTTTGCGGGCTGAGTTAGTGATTCTCTGATGGCTGAAATTCTGCCGACATCGACATCCCCGCCTACCGATCTCGACCGGCTTCGAAGTACGAAGCCGGCTACCCTTGAGGCTGAAAAGGCGCGACTGCGAAAGACGACCAAGGAATTTGAGTCGTTCTTTCTGTATTACATGCTCAAGACGATGCGCGAAACGCTGACCAATGACGCGGCTGCCAAAGACGCGCCGCTCGGCGGAAGCATGGGGAAAGATACCTATCAGCAGATGTTCGATATGGAAATTTCGCGCCAGATGGTGCGCGGCGGGAATCGCACCCTTTCGGAGATGCTCTACAAATCGATGGAGAAACTGGTCGAGGCGCAGTACAAAGCCACCGAAAAGGCGTCGGCCCAAGTGGCTTCGGCAAGTCAGCCGACTCCTGTCGCCGCCGCAGAACCAATAGCACTACGCACCGAAGAGCAGCCCGTAAAGATCAATGCCAATCATAATTTCAAATCGATAAACAAGTCAGGCAAGGCCGACTTTGCACCGATCACTTCGCATCGCGCCATCAAAGTGTCCGATCCGATCAAGGCCCGTTTCGGCAAGATCATTTCTCAGGCGGCGGGAGAGACCAATCTGAAGCCGGCGCTGATTCATTCGGTGATCAAGGCCGAGTCGAATGGTGACCCGTATGCCGTCTCCGATGCCGGCGCCAAGGGACTCATGCAGCTGACTGATTCAACCGCACGCGATCTCGGTGTGCGAAACCCCTTTGATCCGAAAGCCAATGTGATGGGCGGGGCGAAATATCTCCGTACGCTGATAGACAAGTACAAGGGGAACTTGCGTTTGGCTCTGGCCGCCTACAACGCGGGACCGGGGACAGTCGAAAAGCACGGCGGTGTGCCGCCGTTTAAGGAAACGCACGATTACATCCAGCGCGTCACCACCTATCTCAGAAATTCGACGGGACAGTTCGATGAGCCCTAAAGAGAGTGTGGGGAGTAGCCGATACATTGTGACACAGGATGTTTCGTTGAGTTATAGGATATGATTAACCAACTGATCGACATTATCAGCCGCGAGGCGTTGCTATTCGAGTCGTTTCTGGAACTGCTCGAAGCGCAAAAAGCAGCATTGGTTGCCAATAATCTCTCCGAGCTGAATCGCCTGACCCGTCTCCAGCAGGAGGCCTTGGTACAGAGTCGCACGCTCGACGATGAACGGGTGCGCGCCGTGGCGGCGATCAAGGCCGAACGCCAGTTCGACGGCGACCTGACTGTCTCGCGCATTATCGCGCTTGCCAATTCCGAACAGGCGAGCCGATTGACCGAACTGCGCGAACTACTTCTGACACTCAACGAACGCATTCTCGAAGTTCGAAATTCCAACGCCTTCTTGATAAATGAATCCCGCGAGTTGATCGCCCGGACCATGACCATGCTCTCGCGCGGAAAGCAATCGGATGCGACGTACACCCGCGAGGCCGTGCGCGAAGACAGCCGGCAGGCGGTGGCGCTGGACAGGAGGGTCTGATGCCGGGTTTATTTTCAGCTATTGAAACCGGAAAACGCGCGCTATTGACCAGTCAGACTGTGCTGCGCACAGTCGGACAGAATATCGCCAATGTCAATACGCCGGGGTATCGACGCCAGCGCGTGTCGATTGCCGCGACACTCCCCGAAGTTATCGCTCAGGGTGTGCTGGGTACCGGTGTCGAAGTGACAGATATTCGCCAGGCGCGGGATTTGTTCCTTGGTCAACAGGAACGTGAGGCCACCAAGTCGCTTGGCCAGTGGTCGTACAAAGAAAAAGCCCTTTCTGAACTGGAGTCGATTTACAACGAGCCGCAGGACAACTCGATGTCACAGATTCTGACCGAATTCTGGGACTCCTGGTCCGAGCTGGCCACCAACTCCGATTCGGTGTCGAACCGCAAAGCGGTGGTCGCGGCGGCCACCCGACTTACCACCGAATTTCATCAGCTGTCCAAGAAGATGACCGATCTGCGCGACTCGGCCGATTCCGAAGTCAAGACGATCGTGTCCGACGTAAACAAGATGACCGGTGAGATTGCGCGCCTCAATCAGCAGATTGCGCAACTCGAACTGGGCGGCGAAAGCGCCAACGATCTGCGCGACGAACGCGACAGCATCATACAAAACCTCGCGGAACTCATTGATGTCCGCACGATTGACAAGCCCGACGGAACCGCGTCGGTGCTGATGGGCGGGCTGACCATAGTTGATGGGCCGCAGTCGATGTCGATTGCTATCAAATCCGAGCACGATGCCGGCTCGACGACCTCGAGTCTGGTGTGGGCCGGCACCGATATCCGCTTGGCGAACTACGGCGGCAAGTTGGCCGGACTGATCGAAACCCGCGACAAACTCGTGCCGGGTCATTTGACTGACCTTGATAATCTGGCGCAGGCAATCGTGACCCAGGTCAACAGTCTGCACCGTTCGGGATACGGCATGGACGGTACGACCAACGTGGCGTTTTTCGATACGACCCGTTTGACCGCCGGCACTATTCAGGTCAACTCCGAGATTTCCCTCGATCCGAACCGCGTTGCGGCGGCGTCGACCGTCACCGGTGACAATGCCATCGCGCTGGCGATGTCGGAACTTCGCGACGCCAAAGTCATGTCGGGAAATCAGACTACTATCAGTGACTTTTACGGCAGCATGGTGTCCGCGGCGGGACTGCAGTCCAAAGAGGCGAGCACGACGACGGCCAACTATGAACTGTTGAAAGAACAAATAAGCAATGCCCGTCAGTCGGTCGAGGGTGTAAACCTCGACGAGGAGATGACGAATCTGGTCAAGTATCAGCACGCGTACGACGCTTCGGCACGCGTGATCACCGCCATGGATCAGGCGCTTGATACGGTCATCGCCGGTATGGGTATTGTGGGACGGAATTAGGTAACCGCCGCCTGAGGGCGGCATAACGACACCAGGGAGGGTGCAGTGCTGATTTTAACACGGAAGTTGGGTGAGTCGATCGCTATCGGCGATCAGATTCGCATTTCCGTTCTCGGGATTCGCGGTCGACAGGTACGTCTGGGGATCGATGCTCCGTCGGATGTGATTGTTCATCGCGAAGAGATCTACCTGAAGATTCAGGCCGAGAATCGAAAGGCCTCCGGAACGATTGCGGACGATTTGATGGGTATGGTGAAGATGATCAAAGGAAAGATCAGCGGCGACGAGCCGAGCAAGCCGACCATCGAATACAAAGACGGCGACCCGAAACGATCCGGCCAGCGTCGGCCGAACAAACCTCACGGGCCTAACGGCGGAGAATAACAAGCGTGCGGATCACGAACAACATGATGTCGAATTCGGTGGTGCTCAATACCCAGCGGGCGCTTCGCCGGTTTGCCGATTTGCAGACGCAGATGTCGTCCAACCGGCGAATCAATAAGCCGTCGGATGACCCGTCAGGAACCCTTCGTGATCTGAGCTACCGTACCGAAATCGCCAACATTGTTCAGTATCAGAAGAATATCAATCGGGCGCAGTCGTGGGTGAAGACTTACGACGATATCACGGCCGATATGAAAGATGTCATGACCTCGGTCAAAGAGATCGCGATCGCGGCCTCCAACGGCGACTACGATGATAACGCCCGCGCCGGTTCGGCGACCGAAATTCAGTCGGCGATTGATCACTTCTTGCAGCTGTCGAATACGCGGCTGGAGAGCCGCTACATTATGTCGGGCAATATGACTCAGACACAGCCGTTCACTAAGGCAACCAACGGCTTTGTCTACTCCGGCGACACCGGCACAATCGAATTCGAAATTTCAAGCAAATTGCGCCAGGCGGTCAATCTCCCCGGGCAGAATCTGTTGCTCGAACAAATCAGTGTGCTCGGCGAAGCCGGCGATTTGAATCCGGCGCTTCTGCCAACCACCCTGTTGAGCGATCTGCACAATGGGGACGGATTGGTCATGACCACGCCGACTTTCGTTGTTACCGACGACAATCTTGGACTGAGTGTGACCGTTGACTTGACCGGCGCGACTACGGTCGCCGATGTGCTCTCGATGATCAATACGCAATTGACAGCCGGAGGCATTACCAATCTCACGGCGTCAGTCGCCGCGACGGGCAACGCCATCGTGCTCGATTCGACCCAGAACGGCGTGGTAACCGGAGCGACCGCGATTGCGCGGCTCAACGACGGCAACGGCGCCGACATGGTCCCCGGCAAAATCAGAGTCAGCAATGGCACGACCGTCGATGTCGAGGTCGATTTGTCAGGATCGACGACGCTGACCGACATCATTACCAAATTCAATACTGCCATGACCAACGCCGGTGTCAGCAATGTGACGATGTCGATTGACTCAGGCGGCACGGCTCTCCGTATCGATGACACTAATGGCGTCCCGCTTGGCCTTTCGATCACCGACTTGTCGACGACAGAACAAACGGCCGCCGATTTAGGCCTTGTCGGTCAGATTAACTCGGCGATGGTCGGAGCGGCGCTGAAACCGCAAGTATCGTTCGATGTCACCGAATCGACTGGTACGATGGCGAAAGATCTGGGAATTCTCGGCACGTTTTCGGCTGATTTTGTCGGCTCAGACCTCGATCCGCTTCTGAAGACCACCACCGCGGTCTCATCGCTGAAGAATGGTCTGGGCGCCGGGCTTGGTGAAATCGTCCTGACTCAGGGCGGCGCGAGCGTGACAGTCGATCTTGGAGATACGACGGTCGTGACTTTGCAGGACGTGATCGACCGGATCAATAACTGCGGCCTCAAAGTGACCGCCAGTCTGAACGCCTCGGGTCGCGGCATACAGGTTCTCAATGATGACCATACCAAGTCGTTCACGATTGAAGAATCGGGCAACGGCCGCACCGCCAAAGATATGGGCCTTTTCGGCGCCAGCGACATGATGGGCACAATGTTTGTCCTCACCAATGCGCTGCGCCGCGACGATCAGGAAGGGGCGGGGATGCTTCTGGGTCAGATCGACAATTCGATTCAGCATCTGATCGACGCCCGGGCCGAGATCGGCACCCGGGGAAAACGTCTGGAGACACTTAGCACGCGACTCGACAGTCAGAAACTGACCTCAACGCAGCGATTGTCAGAGATCGAAGACGCTGATCTGGCCGAACTTGCGTCCGATTTGGCGGCGCACGAAGCCACTTATCAGGCGGCGCTGGTCGCGGCCGCCAAAATCATTCAACCGACATTGCTGGACTTTTTGAAGTTATAGAAAGATTCGGGGAAGACGTATGATTCTCACAAGCTCACGCCTTGGACGCATTGAAGTGCCGGACGCCAAGGTCATCACTATGGCCCGGCCCGTTCTCGGATTCGAACGCCTGACCGAGTTCTGCTTAGTCGAAGTCGCCGCCATTGCGCCGTTCATGTGGATGCACTCGATTGAAGATCCGTCGGTGGCGTTTTTAGTGGTCAATCCGCTGGTCTTCTTCCCGAATTACCGTATCGAGATCAACTCGCAGGAAATTGCCGAACTGGAACCGGGAGCGGGGGAGACAATCGAAACGTACGTTATCGCCACTGTGCCGTCCGATTACCAGAAAATGTCGGTCAACCTGCAGGGACCGATTCTCATCAATCCGGGCAACAAGCTCGCCAAGCAGTTGGTGTTGGTCAATTCAGATTACCAGGTGAAACACTTCCTGATGTCGCCTGAAAAGAATGTCGCCGCGCCACAGGAACGTGAATTGGTGGAAGCATAACGACCATCTCACCCCGTCACCGGTTAAGGTGACACAACGCCGAGTGAAATAGGATATTCACGGTGCAGAGAACTCTAACACAATCGACAATAAACACACCCGAGCGGATACCCAGCGCGGCGGTGCTCAATGAAAACATTTCTACGGCTCTGGATACTTCTGATTATGCCGTCGGATATCAACTGTTGTCCCAGAAGATACTGAGCGGCGCCGCGTCGCCCTCGGATCAGGTACTGGCCGGCGTGCTGGCCCTTCAATTGGACAACGACTTCGCCGCACGAGGACACTTTGAATCGGCGCTTGAGCGTCAGCCGAACAATACTGATGCCTTGTACAACTTAGCCCTCCATTATATGTCTCGCCGAGACCTGCGATCGGCCCGCGCCTATTTTAACCGCCTGCGAACTATTGACCCCGCAAATGCCGCTGTCCACAACGACCTCGGTGTGGTCTATCTGGAAGAAGAACGACCTGCCCGCGCGCTGGTACTGTTTCGCAAAGCGCTTTGCGCCGATGCCAATTTCCGGTCTGCGCGCAACAACGCTATGGAACTGTGTCTTCAGCAGGGATGGATCGATACGGCGTGCACACTTCTCGATCGCACTGAATCGATATCGATGACCGAAGTAACCAAAGCCGAGGTGCATCGCTGGAGAGAATTGTTGTCCGACAACGCTATCAGATCAATCGCAACCACAAGAAGCGGACGAGTGGCAGGAAAGAAGATTGCCATCTTCGCATCGCATGATGCCTTCATCAAAGAAATTGCGGCTGGACTGGCGATCGACAATCAAGTCCGACAATTCGAGGGCGATACCCTTGAACGAATGCAGGAGCTGCTTCGCTGGGCCGATGTCGCCTGGTTTGAGTGGTGCGATCAGCTTCTGATCGCCGCGACCACGCTTCCCAAGAGCTGCAAAATCATCTGCCGGCTTCATAGTTACGAGGCCTTCACCGAGATGCCGTCGCAGGTCGACTGGTCAAAAGTTGATCAGGTGATATTCGTCAACAAGTCTGTTCGGGAGATAGTCGGCCATCGGCTTCCGGCGACAGTGCCCGCCACCATTATATATAATGGTGTGCAGATGGAGCGGTTCGCCCTGCCCAGTGATAAGCCCGCGACGAAAAAGATCGGATCGGTCGGGTATATCAATTACAAAAAGAACCCGGCTCTATTGCTCTATGCCTTCAAGAAAATCCACGAGTATGATCCGAGCTACACGCTCCACATCGCCGGAACCCATCAGGACCCGCGACTTGAATTGTACATGAGCAATTTTCTGAAGCGGCATCCGCTCCCTGTCTACTTTGAGGGCTGGGTGGAGGATATGCCGTCGTGGTATTACGACAAACAATTCGTTATCTCGACCTCGCTCTTTGAGTCGTTCCACTATTCGATAGCCGAAGGCATGGCCTCGGGTTGTCTGCCGCTTATCCACGACTGGTATGGCTCGGACTATTTGTATCCGACAGAATATCTCTTCGGTGATCCCGATCAGTGTTTGTCACTCATAAAGCGGCTGGAACAGATCGATCTGAACGCCACCCGCCGGCGCAATCGTGAGTTCATTGCCGGTCGGTACGACGAGCAATCCGTGACCGCCGAAATACACAACGTGATATCACGCGCTCTTGAAAATCGCGCCGCGAGCGGAGAAGTACGGGCATGAGTTCACGCAAGGGTCGCTCGCACAAATCAGTTCAACCGAAACGACGCGGACATGCAGACGTGCAAAACGACATGTCGTTAGAATCGGCGCTGGCTCGGGCGGCGGAGAAATATGCGTCCGGGGCCGAGCCGGAAATTCTGGCGATACTCGATCCGATAGCCGGCCGTATTAACGAACTCAATCCGCGCCAGCGGGCGGGGTATTTGTCGCTTTGGGCGATCGGCTGTGCCCATTCCAACCGACTGATCGATGCTGAAACTGCGGCCAACGAACTGCGCGAGCTTGCGACCGAATCGCCCGATCCGTGGTTTGTCCTCACCTATGTTCATCTGTCGATGCGGGAATACGTCAAGGCCATTAGCGCCGGCTCGACCTATTGTAAGAAAGTCGAGCGGGAGGATTCTAACGTGTTTCCGTCGTTTTGTTACGGCGATCCGCATCTTTCTCAAGTGTGCAACATGGTCGCGGTAGCGGAAAAGGAAACAGGGAAGACCGACGACGCGATAGCGCATTTTCGTCAATCGATCGACGCCGATCCGGGCAATCACCTACCATATCTGAATCTGGCGGCATTGTACAAATCTGTTGGCCGGGCAGCCGAGGCCCGTGCAGTCACCGCGTCGGGTGTCAAGAACGCCCGGCAGGTTCATGAACTGCGCATGCTTGAGCAATCGGCGGCCGGGACGGCATCAGTGTCGGCGTGCATGATTGTCAAAAACGAAGAAGAATTGCTGCCGGACTGTCTGGCCTCGATCCGTGACTGGGTGGATGAAATAATTGTCGTCGATACCGGTTCAACCGACCGTACCGCAGAGATCGCGCGGAGTTTCGGCGCGAAAGTCTATCATCACCCGTGGGAGGGCGACTTCTCCAAGGCGCGGAATCAGTCGTTGTCCTATGCCTCGGGGGAATGGATCTTCATTATCGACGCCGACGAGCGCATGTTTGCCGAGGACATTCCTCCGTTGCAAAAATTATTGCGCGATCGTCGGGCGCAGGTCATTTCGATCAATGTCTATAATGTGTACGGCGACGCCGAAGAGAGTGTCACCTTCCTGCCGTCGACACGATTCTTCCGCCGCTCGCTTGGACTCAGATACGAAGGCATCGTGCACAATGTGCTGGCCTATCCTGAGTCGCAGCCGGTGCTTCGCACGAATATCCGCCTGAAGCATCTCGGATATGGTCTTGATCCAGAGAAGATGCGTCGCAAGCTGGCCCGCTCCCGCGAACTGCTCGAAAAACAATTGGCCGAAACGCCGGACAACGCGTTTGCCCTGTTCAACTACGCCCAACTGCTCAGAGGCGAACAGGTCGAAATGCCGAACCAAAATGCGGAACTGATCATTGCTTCAGCCCAAAAGGCCATTTCGCTGACCGACCCCAGGAAGAACACCGAGCGGCACATACATCTTATGTGTCTTGATCAGATCGCCTGGACAAAGTTTCGTCTCGGTGAATTTGAATCCGCCGAAGAGTACGCCCGTCGAGCATTATCATATAAGCCAAACTACCTCGATCCCCTTCTGCTGCTGGCGCATTGCGCGGCGCGGCAGGAGCACTATAGTTTGGCTAAGACCCGCTATCACGAGTATCTGAAAGCCCAGGCCGACTACAATCCGGCCGCTGAAACCGACAATATCATCATGCTCCATGTCGACGGTCGTGTTCCTGCCTGGTACAGTTTGGGGATGATCGCTGAATTGGAAAACGATGCGGCGCTGGCACAATCCTGGTATGACAAGATCATTGCCACCGGGAAATCGTATCTCGACACCGCCGCGCATCTTGCGCGACTCGCCACCAAGCGAGGAGATTTGGTCTCGGCCGAAAAGTGGTACCGACAGCATCTTGCCTCGCACCAGAGCAGCATAGAAAGCCACACTGCGCTCGGTGGTGTACTATTGGCGATGGAAAGATACAGCGACGCGGCGACTGTGTTCCAGTCGGGTTTGCGATTTTCGGCGACCAATCCGGGATGCCTGATCGGACTTGCGAAGGCCGAAATGATGTCAGGCAATACATCACGCGCGGTCACGCTTGCCCATTCGGCCGCAGACTCAGGCGATCTGGCCGATCAGCTTCTTAAAGAATATGCTGAGATTTTGTTCTCTGCCGGGGAGTTTGAGCCGGCCGCTGCGACCTATCGTCGCTTACTACAGACGTCTCCCGAGGACACAGAAATTGGCTACAACCTCGCCAACTGCTGTTTCAAATTGAAACAATACGACGAGGCGGAGCATCTGTACGAAGCGTGTTTGAATGACTCTCATGTAGGACTGCCCTCCCTGTTGCAGCTTGGACTTTGTCAGACGCAGCAATCAAAGCTCGACACGGCTCACCAAACGTTAGGCCGCTATATCGAGCTGGTACCGGGAGCGGTGATTGTCGTGAACATTTTGGCGGACATCAGCTTCCGCCTCGGTCGCTACGACGAATCGCTCCGGTTGGTCGAGAAGTATCTGCAGGCGTCGCCTGATGATGTCTTCGCTCTACTCATGCTCTCGGATTGTTACCTCAAGCTCGGACACCGGGAATCTGCCCTGATCGGGTATCGCCGCATTCTCAAACTTCGCCCCGACTTCGCTCCCGCCGAAGCCCGGATAGCGGAGCTGACCCCACTCATTCCGGTTCGCTGAAACACTGGACAGCTGTTCGGGGGGCGCTGTGCAAATTGTGGCGCCCATCCTGTCAAGTTTCCTAAGTAATTGCCGATCAATACGCCATAAGAAGATTTGCGAGAAACGTTATGATACGTGAAACGACATGTTCGCGAAGGAGGGGATTGCCCGATAGTGCAGTCAACCGGTGGTGCAGATTGGAAAAACGCACTACTCTCGAAAATACATTGGAAGTGACCAAGTCAAATGAGAAACAAGAACAGGGTAAGGATTCTTAAATAATTCCAAGGAGGAATTGACGAATGTCACTTCGTATTAACCACAACTTGGCGGCACTGAACGCCAATCGCAACCTGAAGCTCACTTCGAGCATGCTGACCAACTCGATGCAGAAGCTGTCGAGTGGTTACCGTATTAACCAGGCCTCCGATGATCCGGCGGGTTTGGTGATTTCCGAACAGTTTCGGGCACAGATCGCCGGTTTGAATCGTGCGGTCCAGAACTCGGAAGGATCGATCAGCATGGTGCAGACCGCTGAAGGCGCCCTTTCCGAAATTAACAACCTGTTGACCTCGATGCGCGAACTGGCTATCCATGCCGCCAACGAGGGATTCAACGACACCGATCAGCTCGCTGCTGACCAGGCAGAAATCGCGAACGCCATCAAGACGATCGACCGTATCGCTGCCAACACGCAGTTCGGTACCAAGAAGATCCTCGACGGCTCCAAAGACAATATCGCGACGATCACCAGCGCCAATGGTTCGTATCTTTCAGTCAAGCAGTCGAATTTGAAGACCGGCCAGCACTCGGTCACCGCGACCAAGACCGCTGATCCGACCGCCAGCTTGAACACCACTTCGCTGGGTCTTTCGCTGTCCAACACCGACGGCGATCCGTACAATCTTTCCGAGAAGATTCACAATGTCGACGTCGTGCAGGCGTCGGGCGTTGCGAAAAAGACCTCGGGCGCGATTTCTCTGGCTGATGCGTTCGGTAACGATCTCGTTATCGCCGCCACAGCCACCGTCGCTCTTTTGAGCTCGGCCGCGACCATGAGCGCTGCGACCGCCTCGAATGCCGGCGCCTACACCTTCACGCTGAACTATCAGGAAAACGGCGAGTCCCCGACCGGCAACCAGACTCTGGTTGTTGACGTTGAAGTCGGCGACACCGCGGCTGATCTTGCCACCAAGCTGCAGGCCCAGATCAACCTGAACACCGCGCTTGCCGGTAAGGTCGTTGCGACCGGTACCGCCAACGGCGCTCTTCGGATCAAAGCTGCGAACGCCGGCGCTCAGTACTCGATCTCAGCTCAGGCCACTTCGACCGGCGCTGGCGACGAGTGGTTCTCGGTTGGAGCCGGCTCGAACCGCGGCTCGTCTGCCAATTTGCTTTCGTTCACGGTCAACACCGACAAGTACGCCAATCGTACCGGTGTGGCTACCGTTGGAGCCGCCACCTACTCGACGCTGTCGTCGTTGGTGAGCGCGATCAACACCGCTCTGGCTACCGGTGCCTCCGGCAACGGTGGTTTCGGTACGGTCTCCGGCAGTGCCACTGTCCAGAACGTGACCGCGTCGGTTGTGAACACCAATTCGATTCAGTTCGCGACCTCTGACGAGGGCTCGTACTACTCGATCAAGATGAACGCCGGCGCCGCCGGTACCGGAAACCTCCGCAACGTGCTGAAACTGACTGAGGACACTCTGGCCTCGACCGGCACCGACGCGCTGGTTTCGTTCGACGGGTACACCAACACGATCGACAAAGTGAAGTACTCGGCCACCGGTACCTATACCCTGTGGAATAAGGCCGCTGACCAGACCGCCGGTCGCGGTTCCATCGCTATGACCGTTGCTACCGCCGCGAACGGCATCAACGTCGGCAACCTGTTGCTCGACGCCAAAGCCGCGAAGTTCGACGTCCGCTTGGACGGCGGTCCGGCTACTTCCGTGTCGGCCGGCTTGAATGCCACCGTGTTCAACGCTGATCGCTCACAGTCGGTCATTCTCAATTATTCATTGATTTCTCAGGGCGGCACCGAGACGATCAATAACACCGATCAGTCGCTGGTCTTCCAGATCGGCGCCAACGTCGGTCAGACCGCTTCGATCGCAATCCGCTCCATCGCTTCGTCGTCGCTGGGCAAGAGTCTGCCGGGTAACATGTTCAATTCGCTTTCGCAGATTGACGTGACCACCGTGCAGGGCGCCCAGGATGCGCAGTCGATCATTGATTCCGCCATCAACGAAATCTCGACGACCCGCGGCACGCTGGGTAGCTTCCAGAAGAATACGCTGGAATCCAACCTGCGTAACCTCCGGATCGCCGCTCAGAATCTGACCGCTTCTGAGTCGCAGATTCGTGATACCGATATGGCTGAAGAGATGTCCGAATTCACCAAGAACCAGATTCTGGTTCAGGCCGGTACTTCGATGTTGGCGCAGGCCAACCAGCTCGGCCAGGTTGTTCTGTCTCTCTTCCGATAAGACCGCAGCACCTTCGGAATCGGGGGAGCGTAATGCTCCCCCGATCCTTTTGACAAGACGACAGTGATGTCAACCTCGAAATAGGATTGTTATGGCAGGCACATCCAACATTAACGGCTTAGTTTCCGGACTCGATACCACTACCATTATCGAATCACTCATCGCGCTGGAACGTCGGCCGGCTGTTATCCTCGAAGCCGAACAGCAGGAAAAAACAAATATCGTCTCGGCGCTCAAAGCGCTTCAGGCCAAACTAATTGCTCTGGCTTCCGATGTTTCTTCGTTGACGCGCCGCTCAACGTACGAAACTGCGGCCGTCTCCGTTTCAGACGAAACCGCGCTCACCGCGACCGCCTCCGGGCAGGGGACTGCCGGGTCATACGATTTGCGCGTGTTGTCGTTGGCGCGTAGTCATCAGATCGCCAGCCAGGGATTCAGCGATCAGTCGGCGTCGGTGCTGGGATCGGGAACCGTTGTCGTTTCCGTCGGCACGGGTTCGGCGCGCACATTTACTATCGACTCGACCAATAACTCGCTGATCGGACTAAAAAACTCGATCAACGGCGCCAATATGGGAGTGACCGCGTCAATCGTGAGCGACGGTTCTTCTTCGAAGTCGTATCGCTTAGTCCTCACGGCGAATAATTCGGGCACCGCCAACACAATTAAAGTAACTACAAATCTGACCGGCGGAGAGTCGCTGAATTATTCGACTCCGACCTTCGACGCCCCTGAGTGGGTGGCCAAGAATTCGAGCTCTACATCGCAGATTAGCTTGGGGCCGACTGCGTCATTTAGCGGATCGACAAACAAGATCTATACCTTCACGGTACAGGGAACCGGCACAAAGACAATCGGCACCGACAATGTCACGATCAACTGGTCCGACGGCACCAATTCCGGATCGATTGTGGTGAGTCAGGCCGACGCCGAAGTCGATCTCGCCGTTCCGGGAGCGCAGGGACTCAAGCTGAGTTTCTCCTCGGGCAAATTGGTCGGCGGTGACTCGTTCCAGGTGCAGAGTTTCGCTCCGCTTCTGCAATCGGCAAGTGATGCGCGCGTGGCGGTAGGAAGCATCGATGGTTCGGGGTCGCCGATCATTGTGACCTCGACCACCAACACGCTCTTGGACGCGATTCCCGGTGTAAAACTGACGCTTAAGAAAGTAACCGATGCGGACTCGCCGGTCACGGTAACGACTGATTTCGATATTTCCGGGATTAGAGATAAGCTCAACGCCTTCATCAAGAGCTACAACGACGTCAAGAGCTATATCGACACCCAAAACAAGTACGACAAAGATGCCGCTACAACCGGCATTCTCTTCGGCGAGAGTTCGCTGTTCACGATGCAGGACACGCTCTCGCGAGCGGTCTCGCGAACGGTAGGGGGAATTGACAGCAAATACCGCCAATTGACCTCGATTGGCATCAGAACCGGTCTCGACGGTCAGCTCTCTTTCAGAGATCCGTCGCGGCTCGAAGAAGCGCTTCGCGCCGATCCCAATGCGGTTATCGATCTGCTAACCAACGGCGGCTCGACGACATCGAATAAAATTGAGTTTGTATCGTCGACTGCCAACACCAAGGCCGGAGTGGATTATGTCGTCGACATCATTGCGGCCGCCACGCAGGGGAAGTTCCAGGCGGCGACGATTACCGATCCCGGCTCAACACCGCTCACTCTGACCGATTCAGACAATCGGCTGAAGCTGGTGGTCGGATCGTCGACCTCAGATGATCTGGTGCTTGAAGCCAAGACCTACGGATCGTCGACTGAACTTGTCGAAGAAATCCAGGCCAAGATCGACGCCGATTCGAAAATCGGATCGCTCGGTCTCAAAGTAAGCTGGGTGAGTACCTCGGCGACGCAGGGTCATCTCGAATTTACCAATTCGACATACGGTTCTACATCCAAAGTGGAACTCGGCGGCGGTGTGACCAACTCAGCCCACCTGCTTTTGGGAATGACGCAGGGACAGAGTATTGCCGGTTCCGACGTTGAAGGAACGATCAACGGCGAAGCGGCCGAAGGCAAAGGTCAACTTCTGACCGGCAAATCGGGAAACAAGACGACTGATGGTCTAAAGCTGCGCGTTACGCTCGGCACATTCGACGTGAGCGCGGCAGGCGACGGGACTGTTTCAATCACCAAAGGTGTGGCCGCGCGGTTGACCGATACCCTTGACTCGATCACCCGTTCGGGAGATGGTTTCATCGACCGGCGCATATCGAGCTATCAGACACAAATCGACGGAATCAAGTCCCGAATCGAAGATATCGATGCCTATCTGGTGCGCCGCAAAGAAGCGCTCACCCTAAAGTTTCAGGCGATGGAAGCCGCGCTGGGGCAGTTGAACTCAACCAATACGTTTCTGACCAACGCCATTGCCGGACTCAGCAACAACTACCTCAACAATTCAAGCTCTAACTCATAGGATTGAGATCACCTGATGGATACCGCCAAATACAAAGAAGTCGACACAATCGGAAAATCACCCATTGAACTTGTGCTGCAGGTGTACGATGGCGCACTTTCGGAAATTGCTACCGCGAAGGCCAAGTACGCCGAGCTGAAATTCGCCGACGCCTACAACAATATCCAGCGAGCCGAGCGAATGGTGACGCATCTGTACACTACTCTCGATATGGATCAGGGGGGCGAAGTAGCCGCGAATCTGGCCAAGTTGTATGTCTGGGTTATTACCAAGCTGCACGAAGTCCAGGCCACGAAAGATATTGCCCGCTTCGATGAATGCACAAAGATTTTGCGCAATCTGCGCGAGGCGTGGGACGCAATCAAACAGCAATCGACGCCGGTCAAAGGCGAGCTGCCCGCGGGCGCCGCAACGGCACGGCTCGAAATGGTCGGGTGAGATATGGCCGTAGACTCTCTGAATTTGAAGCCCTTCGACAAGCAAATTCAATCGCTGCTGCAGCAAGAGTATACCTTTTATCAGACACTGTACATTCTCCTGGACAAACAGCGCGATTACATCAAATACGAAAAAGACGACCACCTGCTTGATCTGTACGCCGAGATCGAGCGCTGCCAGCTGCGGATAAAAGATTCCGAGGACCGGATCGCCGCGCTTCGTCAACACGATCCGACACGTTTTGCGGCGCTTTTGACCAACGCCGAGATCAAGAAACTGGTCAACAGCATTTCGACGTTGCTCAAGAAGAACATTGAAGTAGTCAATGAGAATGATACGCTGGTGCGGGAACGGCACGGCCGGATCAAAAGTGAAATGGATGATCTTCGCCGGAGCGCCAAGATCATGCAGTATTTCAACGCCGGCGAGCCCTCTGCGCAGTTTATCGATGGCAAGAGTTAACACGTAATAGATCGGCGGGAACTGCCGATAAGTGGATAAACACCGTTTATTGGAAGGAATGGTGAGCATGGAAATGGGATCAGCCGACAAAAGCGGAAAAATTCCGCTGCCGACCACGACGCCGGCGACGACGCGCTCGAAAGTAGCCGCCAAAGCCGACGCCGAATTGGCCGGAGAGAAGGCCGGAGACAAAAAGACGGAGGTCTACACCGCGCTTCACGCGGAAAAGATCGACGAAATCCGGCGTAAGATCGACAGCGGCTTTTACAGCCGCGATGATGTGAAGAAGATGATTGCCGAGCGACTCGGCGCCGATTTGCGGAGTCGTCCGGAAGAATAGTCAGGGAGAGACAATGACCACTACCGCCACCATCGACAATAAGGCCAAGCAGGTAATCTCCAACATCAGAAACCTGCCCACGCCGCCGATTGTCTTTCATCAGATTCAGAAAGTCATCAAAGACCCGAAAGTAAACGCCGCGCAGGTGGCTTCGATTTTGTCCGAAGATCCGGCGATGTCGGTCAAGGTTCTCAAACTGACCAACTCGGCTTTTTATGGACTGTCGCGCGAGATCGATTCGGTCAAGCAGGCGGTGGTGATTGTCGGCATGGAAGCGATCAAGAATCTTGTCCTGTCGGCATCGGTGCTCGACATGTTCAAAGGCCAGAATAACGACGAGGAATTCCAGGAACGGTTCTGGCGGCACTCGCTGGCGGTTGCGGTGTGCAGTCGCATTTTGGCCAAGCAGCTTCGCGCCAAAGGGACCGCCGATCCCGACGCTGCCTTTTCGTGCGGCCTGTTGCACGATATCGGCAAGATCATCATCCAGTGCTATCTCCCGGAAGAACACAGCCGTC
>CAYVWS010000014.1:0-28843 GCA_964455535.1 uncultured Ignavibacteriales bacterium
GACGCTGTTTCTGAAGTACTCGAAATCAAGGCCGAAGAGATTCAGGATTCACCGTCGCTCGGCGCCGACCAAGGGGCCGACTTCATTCTCGGCATCGGAAAGGTCAAAGGCGATGTGAAAATATTGCTCGATATAGAAAAGGTATTGACGGGCACTTCCATGGCCGACGTTGCCGCAATAGCGAATTCGCAGACAGAAAAAGCGGCGGTGGTTTGCGCGTAGTGAGAGCCGCAGCCACTGGGTCGTCGCTCTCCGTTGTATGGGTCATGCGATTGCCTTGACGTGTCGGAGGATAGAAGTGAACAGAAAAGAAAATTGCCTGTCCATAGTAATCTTGGTTACCGCGATGCTGACGATTCATGTGGAAATGGCGATTGGCAATGTAGCTGAACCGGCTGCAGATACGACATTTGATTTGCAGAATTCGTCGGCGATCAAAAACACCGCTTGGTCGTATTCCGGTTTTCTTGACGTCTGTGGAAAATATCGCAACGGGGCACGGGATCACTCTGAGGTCTCGCTTCTCGAAGCGGAGTTTGATTTGGCGGTCAACCCTGCCGATAAGGTGAATCTCTCGGCCGCGGTTACACTCGAGCCATCCAGCCATGCGATGGAACTGACCTCCGCTTTTGCGACCTTCGATATCGGTCTCCGTCGCAACAATCACAAGATTGAGTCATGGCTCACGGTCGGCCTATTTAATCCGGCGTTCGGAATAGACTGCTACAACAACAATGCCTCGTGCCGCAAACTCTCTTCCGCTCCCTTGGCAGTCGCGTTAACACATCAAAATTGGGCGGACATGGGGGTTCAATTTCAGGCGAAGGCCGATAAGTTCAACGGCGCAGTGTTTGCCGTGAATGGCTTTGAACCTGCCGAAGAAGTTATGTCTGAAGTCCAGAGTCTGGTAGCATCTCTTGGCGACACGGTGGCGCATCCGCCGGCGAGTGCATTTGGCGGACGATTGGGTATGGCGCCAATCAAGAATGTAGAAATTGGCGGGTCTGTTGCCGCTGGCTACAATGATGCTGGTGACAACGATATGCAAATGTGGGGAGCCAATGTAACGGCGCAGTTGTCGGTGCTAGAGATTAAGGCCGAATATATCGCCCACTCTATCAACCGCACGATCGCCCGCTCCGATAACTCCGGGCTTTATGTGCAGCCCACAGTTTCGATAAAGCGCATGTACGCAACCTATCGGTACGACGTGTTCAAAGCCGATCTATACGACCGAGTCACGTATCACACTTTTGGAGTAGGGTACAAAGTAGCTGATCCGGTGGAAATACGAATTGAGACGACTTTGGATACCAAAGGGACTGCCGCAGAATCGACTGCTCAGTTGTTTGTCGGGTTTTAGACAGGATAGAAAAGTTAGAGACGCACTAAGGATAGTTACAAAAGCAAAGTACAGGAGCCCATATGCTTAAGAACATGAAATTGGCCACTAGGTTGATCTTGGGATTCTCGGTCATCGTGGTCATACTCGCCGCCTTGGCGGTAGTCACAATCGTCTTGTCAAATTCCACCTGCGACGTGGCGAAACAGACTAAAGAGGAAAGCGCAGTGTTCGCGGATCTCGGTGTCGATCTGCAGGTGGAAGTGATGCGCATACAAGAGCACTTCGAGGACATATCGGCGACCCGTGCGCGGGACGGACTCGATGATGGTCTTAGAGAAGCGGAAAGCGCCAAGAATGGTTTCTTGGCAACGCTCAAACGCTTTGAGGATATGTACACTAAAGAAAACGATCAGGAGAATCTCAGAACCGTAAAAAACATTGAGGCAGGTCTGCTGAAATTCTATGAAGCTGGCCGCACCCTTGCTCAAGCTTATATCGACAAGGGACCCGAAGGCGGCAATCCTCTAATGGCTCAATTCGACAAAGCCGCGGATGACCTCGGAAAGGATTTGGAGCCCTTTGTTGAATCTCAATCGACCGAATTGAATAACAACATGTCCGCTATCGTGTCGCGATCACAGAGTCTTACCTGGACAATGTTGATCAGCTCGATTATTGCGCTGTGTCTTTCTTCGTTCCTTGCTTTCTCAATAACGAGGTCTATCACAAAGCCGATCTCTTCGGCTGTTGAATTACTTTCCACAGGCGCCGAGCAGATTGGTTCTGCCTCAGAACAGGTTGCCAGTTCGAGTCAGTCGCTGGCCGAAGGCGCCACCGAGCAGGCATCGTCGCTTGAAGAAACGTCGTCGTCGCTTGAAGAAATGTCAGGTATGACACGCCAGAACTCTGAAAACGCCCGCCAGGCGAACACGCTGGCCGGCGCGGCCAATGCCGCTGCTGACAAAGGTGTGGCCGCGATGTCCGGAATGACCGAAGCCATGCAGCAGATCAAGCAGTCGTCGGATGAAACGGCCAAGATCATCAGGGTCATCGATGAAATCGCGTTTCAGACTAATCTGCTGGCTCTCAATGCCGCGGTCGAGGCCGCCCGTGCCGGCGAAGCCGGTAAGGGATTTGCAGTAGTCGCCGAAGAGGTTCGAAATTTGGCGCAGCGGTCAGCGGAGGCGGCGAAGAACACTTCGGCGCTTATCGAGGGCTCTCAGAAGAACGCTGACAACGGAGTGAGAGCGACCGAGGAATTGACTTCAATCCTGTATGAGATTACTCAGAGCATTCAGAAGGTATCGGGGTTGATCGGGGAAGTCAGCGCCGCGAGCGATGAGCAGACACAAGGTGTCAGCCAGATCAATTCGGCGGTTACGCAGATGAATCAGGTAACGCAGCAGACAGCGGCCAATGCCGAGGAGTCGAGTTCGGCCAGCCAGGAACTGGCGGCGCAGGCCCAGCAGATGCGGGCAATCGTCTTAGAACTCAATCAAATCGTGCAGGGAAAAAACGACCACGGGCATTCCACATCTTCTCATGCCGGTTCTTCCGCTCAACCGCGTCGCATCAGCCATGCCGCTTTGCATACGTCACCGTCAACAGTGAAGCTGGCTTCAGCAAGCAGAAGCAGAACAGCCAAGACGTTGCATGCTCAGACGAGTCGCCCCGCCGAGGCCATTATCCCGCTGGACAAAGAGGAAATGGCGGCGTTCTGATTCGACTATTCGATTAGTCCGGGAATACAAGAAGCGGAGATCCCACGATCTCCGCTTCTATAGTTTTCGCCGCAAATTGAGCAATGAGCTGAATTACTTGGTCATGTATTTCCAGTTCTGCGATTTGCCCTTGGCAATCCATTCAATCGCCGTAGCCATTCGGCGCCGCCGGGTTTCCTCGCGCTTTGCTCCCGCAATCCACTCGACATACTCTTTGCGATGACTATAGGAGAAGGCCTCGAAAATGGCCAGCGCGGCTTTGTTTTTTTTGAGTGCATCCATGAAATAGTCAGGCACGACCAATTTGAGTGCGGCGCCGCTTTTCGGTGCCCGTGTCGCCTTGATCCCCTTTTCGTTGAGCTTCATCGCTTCTCTAATAAGCCTGGTCAGGACAGCATCGGACGGCAGATCGTCCTTTGACAGGATTTTGCCCATACTGCCCATAGCGTCTTCGGATGATTTCTTGGCTCGATCGATGTGCTTGATCAGCAGACTGTGCTTCCAGAAACCAAATGTCGCGTGGGCCTTGAAAGCCGCCATGCCGCACAGAATGCCGTGATATTCGTACGAGGGCATTCCCCATTTAATCGTTTCGACAACGTCAGGGCAGACTTTGAAGATCATCCTGCGGACGTGAGTCAGGATTGGCTTTGCGAACGGTTTGGCCTTGGCGATATAGGCGTCGACACGCGGGTCTTTGGCAGGCACAGTACTATTGCCTCATCATCGGGTGCGCTTCGGTGTTGAACACGGTGGTCGTGAGGTTGAGCGTCTCGGTCGGAGCGAAGAGCAAATACAGGTACTTGAGCGTCTCGGCCAGAAAGAAACTCTCCATCTCATCGGACTTTTCCTTGGTGGTGACATCTTTGAGCGACGCATACCCGACTTCGGTACGGCAATAGGTTTTCAAGCTGTCGAACATCGCCTGTCCCATCCTGCGATACTTGTCATCGTGAGTGAAGAAGTAAAGGTAGTACGCCGATTCGATAATTTCCGGACGCAGCGGATACCCGGGGTAGGCAATCTGCATGGTGGCAAAGTTAATGCCCTCGGGTTCGATGCCGAATTTGTTCCAGATCTGATAGAACGATTCTTCGCACAGTGCCGCCCGATTCACATCGCCGCTTAGCGCCAGCATGGCCGGGAAGAAGGCGTCGAGCGCCCCGGTATAACTCTCCTCCCGCTTGCCGGTATACATGTTCACGACGCCATACCAATAGCCGGTGGTTGTGTCCCAGGCCAGATACTTATTGATGGCGCCGAGACTGCTGTTCCACATGTACATGAACGTTGTGTCGTTGAATAAGAAAGCGCTTTTCAGCAGGTATTCGTAATACGAATCGATACCGCCGCTTAAGTGACTTGATGAATCTACCCATTGACCGGTATTCACGTTAATGCGCGAACCGACTAAGCCAAGCGGAGAGCGGCGATTGTACAACTCCACGAGCGCCCTCTTCGCCTTTTCATAGAACTGTTGCTGATTCGATAGTTGCGCCAGCGTTCCGAATTCGATCAATAGGGTCCCGATTTCCGCCGGATTGCTGATTTCTCCCCGAACTGCGCCGGTCTTGAGATTGACATACATGTACGGCATACCGGTCTTTGATTCGAATACGGGCATGAGCCGATACCCCAGATCGATCGCCTTCTGCAGCAGTCGAGGGTCGCGTGTCATTTCAAATGAACTCAATAGGCCGCCGAGAATTCGAATCGTGATTTCGAAATTCTTGACTTCGATATCCTTGTCGAAATCGAGATTGGCGGCCAGGTACTCGATGGTCGAATCAGCTTCCGCTTTGTAACCCATCAACAGAAGTGCGTCGAGGGCGTCGACAGCCGTCATATACAGCGGCGCGGCATGCCAGTCGTGGAAGGACTTCGACAGCGGCTTCAAATCGTCGTGCCCCCAGGCGTACTTCTTGTACCCATTCCAACAGTGCAAGAACTCGGCCTGAACTTCACGGGCCAGACTGTCGGCATTGACCGGTTTGGGGATTTCATCCGAACGAATTGGCTGAACCAAACCGAGTAGGATTACGAGCGCGAGCAGATGTTTCATAGTGAAACCATATATACGGATGAGCCGGTCAGCCGTCAATTGCATTTGCAGCAGGCATTCCTGCCGCCCAACTTCAACGGGAATAGGGTATTGATGCCCGCCCATTTGACCAACAGTATGCCGTATTTCCCTGCGGACTACATAAAGCGGACTTGAATTACTCCGATATCAATATGAAGAGCGATAAATATTGTCTCGCAAACGAGTTAGCCGATACGGTGATACTCTGTGCGCAGGGCAATTTGTGCAGGAATAACTGTCGCGCGATCTCTTCAAGAAGAGTACGCGTCGAATGCTGAAGAGTTGATGCATGATCAGTATCGAAGAGCGAATAGAACAAATGGCGTCGGTGTTGGTGATGCTCGATGCCGAAGATCTGCCGGCCTTAGCCGCACTGCACACCCATTTTGAAGAACTCGAAAAGCAAATCGCGGACTCACCCGAAACGCTTGGTGAACTGTGTCGCGGGTGTGCCAAGATTATTACGACATTGATCCTCGGTGAGTGTGGTAAGGACTCGGGCAAAGCGATCAAACTCTTGGAAACCGGGATTTCGTCGTTGCAAGCGTTCTATCGCGATCATCGCGAGCTGAGCTGCCTCGAATTGCCCGCCGAATTGTGTCAGGCCACAAAGCCCGCGCCACCAAAAGCCAAAGCAGCCGTCGAGAAGAAAGCTTCCAAAAGCAAACCTCAGGTAACATCACAAGCCGTATCAACACCGTCGTCCGAATCGACCGCGCCGACGCACCAGCCACTTATCATGAATTTCGCCGGCGCTGATACGTCGCTTGTCGGCGAATTTCTAAACGAGGCCGAAGATCACTGCCGCACCGCTGAACAGAAGATGCTCGATCTGGAATCGGGAGTCGACAACGAGGCGAATATCAATGCAATCTTCCGGAGCTTCCACACCATCAAAGGTGCCGCGGGCTTTTTGGATCTCCATCCGGTTTCAAAGCTCGCCCATGAGTCGGAAACACTGCTCGATCTAGCGCGCAAAGGGAGTATCCAAATCAATGGTCGCGCCGCCGATCTTGTCTTTGCGTCGATCGACGGTCTTCGGCAACTTCTCAAAGCGGCAGAGGCAGGTCTCAAGTCCGGTACTCAGGTCGACGGCAGCGCGATTGTCACCGGTCTTGTCGAAGAGCTGCGAGCCCTGATCGCAAATCCGGGCGCGGCAGCCGAACCGACTTCTCCGCGTGTCGGCGACATACTTGTGGATATGGGTGCAACCACCCAGCAGCAGATTGATCAGGCGCTTGCGCACAAAGTGTCATCCAGTGAGCTGATCGGAGAAACGCTGGTCAAGCAGGGAGTGGTTGAGGCCAAAGCCGTAGCGCATGCGCTTAAAGATCAGCAGATGGCACAGCGGGAAGCAGCTTCAGCCAAGGCGGCTGTCAAAGAGATAGTCAAAATTGACACCGAACGCCTGGACAAGCTTGTCGACACCATCGGCGAGCTCGTGATCGCTGAGTCGATGGTTGGGCACGATGAAGAATTCCTGGGGCAGCTCCCACCCAGAATTGCAAAGAATGTCGCTCATCTGAACAAGATTACGCGCGAGCTGCAGGATATGGGGATGTCGATGCGCCTCGTCCCGGTGAAGGGAACATTTCAAAAGCTGGCGCGTGCGGTGCGCGATCTGACGCGCAAATCCGGCAAAAAGGTCGAATTGATCATGTCGGGCGAAGATTCCGAAGTCGACCGAAGTATTGTCGAAACAATCGGCGATCCGCTCATGCATATGATTCGCAACGCGGTCGACCACGCCATCGAGGCGCCCGACGAGCGGGTGGCGGCCGGCAAGCCGGAGACAGGGCATATCTGGCTGCGGGCCTTTCACCGCGGCGGCAATATTCAGATCGAGATCGAAGACGACGGTCGCGGACTTGACACCGACCGGATTCTGGCCAAAGCCCGCGAGCGGGGTCTCATCGATCCCACACGCGAGTATGCCGAGCGCGACATCTTCAATCTGGTCCTGCTCCCCGGATTTTCGACCGCGAAACAGATTACCGATATTTCCGGTCGCGGGGTCGGGATGGATGTAGTCAAGAAAAACATCGACGCGATGCGGGGGCATCTGGAAATTGAATCACGTCGGCTTCTGGGAACCAAGTTCACGATGAAATTGCCGCTGACTCTTGCTATGATCGATGGTATGCTGATCAGTGTCGGCGACGAGCGATATATTATTCCGACCCTGTCGGTAGTTGAATCGATCAATCTTGCCGGCGGACAGGTGCACACCATTCGCGGAGAGCGGGAAATGATCAATCTTCGCGGAACGATGCTGCCGTTGCTCCGACTTCACCGACTATTCCAAATTCCGTCGGCTGACTCCCACAAGAATCAGGTGGTGGTAGTGGTCGAAGACGGTGAGTCGCAGGTCGGCATCATCGCCGATCAATTGATCGGCCAGCGGCAGACAGTCATCAAGAGTCTTGGGAAGCTGTTTGCGCGCCAGAAGTGGATATCGGGCGGGGCAATTCTTTCCGACGGTACGGTCGGACTCATTATCGATATCAGCGGCTTGATCGAACTTGCGAGTACTGTGACGGACACGCCCGTACACGAATCGAATTCGGAATCAACGGCGTCGGCGTATGAGGATGCACCATTGGAAATGGCCGAAGTGTAATGCGCATGAGGGACTAGCAGGAGAATGTGATGAATGAAATAGCAGGACATGAAGTTTGCCGGGAGACCTCGGCGTCGGCGATTGCGCAGGCCGGAAAGT
This sequence comes from uncultured Ignavibacteriales bacterium, assembly GCA_964455535.1. Classification (GTDB taxonomy): domain Bacteria; phylum Zixibacteria; class MSB-5A5; order GN15; family FEB-12; genus JACRAV01. The sequence continues at coordinate 7,869 of CAYVWS010000014.1, forward strand.
ACCTGACATTCAATCTGGCTGACGAACTGTACGGAATCGACATTTTGAGAGTTCGGGAGATTATTGGCCTGATGCGAGTAACGCGTATTCCCGGCACCCCAGCTCATTTTCGCGGCGTCATTAATCTTCGCGGCAAAGTCATCCCGGTGATCGATCTGCGAATACGTTTCGGCATGCCGACAACCGAAGCGACGCAGCTCACCTGTGTCATCGTCGTCGACATCGCCACACCGTCAGGCACCATCGCCTGCGGGCTGGTCGCCGACGCCGTTTCCGATGTGCTGGATATCGATTCCGACGAAATCGAACGTCCGCCGTCGCTTTGCACTGGACAGGACTCGGCATATCTGTCGGGCATCGGCAAGTCGGATAGCAGAGTCACGATTCTTTTGGATATCAATAATCTCTTCACGGCCGACGACCTGATGTCGCTGGCCTCCGATCCCCAGATCGGCGGAGGCACAACTGATTTGAATTGAAATGCCAAGCTTGAGGGCGGGAGAAGTACAGTCATGACAGTCGCAACAGAAAAGGTATCGAGTGCAATCAAGGGAACTTCATTGCGAATATCCAATGATCGCATGTCGGTCATGGTCACCGTCACTCCTGAGCTTGCCTTACAGCCCAATGTGATTGACACCATTCGCGACGAATTGCAGCGGTTGGCAATCAGCGCTCAGCTGGATGAGCAGACGCTCTCCCAGGCCGTGAGCGATGCTGCTACCACGAACGCCCCTGTCAACGATGTCGTGATCTGCAACGGTACGTTGCCGGTGCCGCCGACTGAACCACGGCTTGAATGGACTAAAGAGTTCTTCGCCTCCGGATACTATGTCGATCCGGAAACAAAACTTATCGATTATCATCGCAAGGCGGCCTCGCCGACGATCGACGAACACGAAATCATTGCGAAGTTCTACCCAGCGCAGCCCGGAACCGAAGGCAAGGATGTTTTCGGCCAGATTGTTGCCCCTCCGAAGCCGAAGCCCAGAGAATATCGAGCCGGCTCAAAAGTCATATTCGACGAAGCATCCAACGAATTTCGCGCGCAGTGCGGCGGACGCGTCCGGCTCGACGGCAAAGCGATTATGGTTGTCGATGTGTACCAATTGTCGAGCGGTGTCGGCACCGCCTCGGGCAATATTGATCACCACGGTTCGGTGGTCATCAACGGCGGCGTCGACTCCGAATTCAAAGTTGCCGCCACCGGCGATATCGAGGTTCGCGATGTTATCGGCGCGGCCGATATCGAGTGCGGCGGAAATCTGACCGCCCACAAAGGCATCAGCAGCTCTGCAGGCAAAACAGTGGTCGTAAAGGGAAATCTCCACGCCAAGTATCTTGAACACGCGACCGTGCAATGCGACGGCGACGTCGTGGTCGAATCGGAAATTCTCGATTCGTCGGTGCACGCGGTCGGCAGAATCATCTGCTCGGGCCGGGTGATGGGCGGGGACTTGATGTCGGCAGTGGGAATCGAAGTCGGCGAGACGGGCTCGAATCATGAATCGAGAACGACGCTGATCGCAGGCGTCGATTTCAAGGTAGTCGCCGGCCTGCGAATGGCCACCGAAGAATCCAAAAAGATACGGGAAGCGCTGACCAAGCTCGAACCCGAAGTAAAAAAGCTCGAGATGCTCGGGTCCCGGGCCAATCACAAGCAGCGGGAAACTTTGACCGAACTCAGCTTCAAACTATTCGAGATGCGCCAGAAGTATGAAGAACTCACCGAGACACGAAAGAAACTCGCGGTACAAATGCAGGCCCACCGAGACGCCACGATCGTCGTCGCAAAGACACTGAATCCGGGCACCATGCTGCGCGTCGTGGACTCTTTTCTGGAAGTCCGCAGCGCCCTGCTGGGGCCGCTGGTGGCCTCTCTTGACAGCACGACTAAGACTGTAACTCTCAACTCGCAGAATTCATCCGCAAGGAGCGCCTCGTGAATGAGATAACAATAGAACCGTTCGTCGCCTCGGTACAGGAAATATTCGACTCCATGATCGGAAGTCCGGTGACTGTGGAGCAGTCGCAGACGGCGATATCACAGCCGCATGCGCCGGATATCATCGGCGTGATCGGCTTTTCCGGATCAGCGCAGGGGATGGTAGCGCTCCGGATTCCCGATCAGACCGCATTGGCAGTAATCGGGCAAATGGTCGGCGCCAAGTTCGATTGCGTCGACCCGGCGATCATCGACGGGGTCGGAGAATTGGTGAACATGGTGGCGGGAAGCGCCAAGGGGCGGATGGACGGGCACTCGATTTCCATCAGTTTGCCTACCGTTGTGCGTGGTGACATCTGTCGCTTAAGCAACATGCAGGATGCGATGTGGACCGAGCTGCGTCTTACATCCGATCTCGGTGCATTTTGGCTGATCGTTTCGCTGAAGGCCGTTCAATCCAGACAACAGGAGGTCGCCCGTGAAAGCGCTTGTCGTTGACGACTCGCAGATTATGCGGAGAATTATTATCAGCGTACTCAAAAAGTGCGGGGTAGAGGATGTTGCCGAAGTGACCAATGGTCAGGAAGCGGTCGACATGTTGAAAGGATCCAACGACGTCGGCCTGGTGCTGATGGACTGGAATATGCCCGTGATGACCGGGATCGAGGCGCTGGTGCAGATTCGCACGACCAACAAGACACTTCCGGTGGTGATGGTAACCACCGAGTCCGAAAAGGAAAAGGTTGTCGAGGCAATCAAGGCCGGCGCCAATGGATATCTGCTTAAGCCATTCAATCCACAGGATGTCCAGGACAAACTGCTCAAACACATCGAGGCCTTAAAGAAGTGACTTCCGGCGGTCGAACAACTCTGGCTGTGCCGTCGAATCCGGCTGATCTTTCACCGGCGACGTTTGACGATATCCGCGATCTGGTCTACCGTCACAGCGGCATCGCCCTGGGTGATAACAAGCAGCCGCTGGTTAAAGCGCGTATTCAGAAGAGAATGCGCACGCTCGGAGTTGCGTCATACGAAGAGTATGTGGCGTTGGTTCGCGCGGACCAACGAGGGGTGGAACTTCAGCAACTGTTGGAAGCGATCTCGACAAACGTGACGAGCTTCTATCGCGAAAAGCACCACTTTGTTTTTCTGCGAGAGGTGCTGACGCAGTGGCGAAACGAGAAGATAAGCAAGATTCGGGTCTGGTCGGCGGCCTGTTCCTCCGGTGAAGAACCGTACACAATCGCTATCGAACTTTCCGACGAACTTTCAGGTTACCGCTGTGATCTTAAGATTCTGGCAACCGATCTGGCCGAGAAGGTCCTCCTGAAAGTGCAGGCGGGAGAATATGACCGGGCGACGGTCGAGCCGATACCGGCGGCTCTCAGACAGCGCTACTTCACGAAAATAAGTCGCAGCGGCAAGGAATTGTACGTCGTCAATGACGAACTGCGCTCCCTCTTGCTCGTCCGGCAGTTCAATCTGACGCATTTCCCTTATGTCGTAACCGGACCGATTGACCTTGTCTTCTGTCGGAATGTAATGATCTATTTCGACCGCCCGACCAGGACAAAGATAATCAATGAATTCAGCCGGATTGTGCGACCCGGTGGTTACCTCTTTGTGGGTCATTCCGAGAGTCTATCGGGGTTGACCTCCGAATTCCAGCTGGTGAAGCCATCCATCTACCAGAGGATATAGCGCGGTGCCGAACCAGATAGTGAGCATCTCTGATTTCAAGGTGTCCGATCAGGACGGCGATTCCCTGATTACCTATTCGCTGGGGTCGTGTATCGGGATGGCGGTATTCGATCCGGTTCGCAAAATTGGCGGCATGATTCATTACATGCTGCCGGCATCCAAAATTTCACCGGACAAAGCAGAAAAGAATCCGGCTATGTTCGCCGATACCGGCGTGCCGATGCTGCTCAACCAACTTTTACATATGGGAGCCCAGAAAGGCCGCCTGCTCATCAAAGTAGCCGGGGGCGCCCAGCTGATGGACGACAACAAAGTGTTCAATATCGGCGAGCGGAATTTCCTTATGCTCCGCAAAATCCTTTGGGCGAACAATCTGCTCATTAAAGGTCAGGACGTCGGCGGCGCAAAAGCCAGAACGCTGAAACTGGAAATCGCGACCGGGCGTGTCACGGTGCGATCTGCCGGTACCGAGGTAGAATTATGATCAGCAAAAGCGAAATTACCCAGAAGCTCTCGTCCTTTCACACCCTGCCGGCCATCGCCCAGCAGCTCTTGGCGGTGCTAAATCGCTCGGATTACGGAATCAACGATCTCTCCCGTGTCATCGGACTCGATTATGCGCTGACTACCAATGTGTTGCGGGCCGCCAATTCGGCCTATTTCGGGTTTACCCGGCAGGTGTCGTCGCTGGACGAAGCCGCAGTACGTCTGGGCAGCGGCTTGATTTCGCAGCTTGCTATTTCGTCAGTTGTGTACGCCAATGTCAAAAGACCGGCGATCGGTTACGGCCAGTCGGCCGAGGATCTCTGGCGACATTCGGCCGCGGTGGCGGTGACTTCTGCGAATCTTTGCAACGCGCTCAATGTCCGCAACAGCGGCGCGATATTCACCGCCGCCCTCGTTCACGACATAGGCAAAGCGGTACTCGAAAGCTGGGTCTCGGAGCACTTTGCCGAAATCGACTCGCTGGTAAAATTCGAGCATCTCGCCTTTGAGCAGGCCGAAGAACGCGTTCTCGGTTTCAACCACTGCGAAGTCGGGGCAATGGTCGCAGAGCACTGGCACTTCCCCGACGATCTGATTCACACTATCCGTTGGCACCATGATCCCAATTCAGCACCGGATGGACAGCCGGGAGTCGACATCGTGCACATCGCCGACGCTGTCTGTCTGATGCAGGGAATCGGCCTGGGTCACGACGGACTGGCTCATCGCCCCTGTCAGGAGGCGCTTGAACGGCTACGGGTCACTACGCATATCCTCGAAAAAGTCACCAGCCAGCTTCCGGATTCGCTGGCAAGCATTGAAGAAGTTCTGAATGTCCAACCCGCTTCGCAGAGCGTGGGGAGGTAACGATACGATGGCCTATAATATTCTGGTGGTCGACGACTCGCAGACGATGCGGTCGATGCTGGTCAAGACACTTCGACTGACCGGTCTTGAACTCGGTGAGATCCTGGTTGCCGTAAACGGCCGCGACGCGCTTGACAAACTCAACGGCAACTGGGTCGACTTGGTCCTCACCGATTTGAACATGCCCGACATGACCGGAGTTGAGTTGGTCGATGCCATGGCTAAAGACGGACTTATAAGCTCGATTCCGGTGATTGTGGTTTCTACCGACGGCAGCGAAGAGCGCATAGCGCACCTGAAACGGCAGGGGATCCGCGAGTATATACGCAAGCCGTTTACGCCGGAAGCGATCAGCGAAGTCATCAGCCGCATACTGGGAGGGGTGCATGAACAGCCCGAAAGATCTTGATGCGCTGCGCGATGTGATCGGACGTGTCCTCGAACAGGCCGCGTTTATGTTCACCGACGACGACGCTAATCTCTTCGGCTTTGATCCGACCAGAGTGCCGCTGGTACAGGTGACGGTGAATTTTTCCGGCAGTCACAGCGGCGCGGTGGAGTTGATTCTGCCGCTCTCGCTTTGCGAGGAGTTCGCCGTGAACATGCTGGGAACAGAACCGGGTGAACCTCTCTCACGGGAAAGTCAAACCGATGCCGGGATGGAAATTGCCAATATGGTCGCCGGTCAGTTTATGACGCAGGTTTATGGCACCGATGCTGTTATCAATTTGAGCGCGCCGACGGCGGTCGAAATGCCCCCGGCCGATTTCTTCCCCTATCTGAAAACTCATGAACATGTCTGCTGCATGATCGATGATCGACCGATCATTGCCCTCTTTACGGAACTGAAGGTTGTCGATGAGCATCAACGTATTGGTTGTTGACGATTCCGCCGTCGTGCGGAAAATTTTCACATCGGAACTCGAACGCGATCCGAGTATCAAAGTCGTCGGCGCGGCGCCGAATCCATATGTCGCGCGCGATATGATCGTCGCGCTTAAGCCGGATGTCGTGACACTTGATGTCGAAATGCCGCGCATGGACGGCATCACCTTTTTGCGTCGCCTGATGAAATACTATCCGTTGCCGGTCATTGTCGTCTCATCGCTGACGACCCACGGCGGTCGGGTGGCGATGGAAGCGCTCGATGCTGGAGCCGTCGATGTCATGTGCAAGCCGGGGACTTCGTACTCGGTTGGCGACATGGCGGTCGAGCTGATAGAAAAGATTAAAGCGGCGGCGCTGGTCAGAGTGACCGCGATCACCCAGTCTCGGGAAACAGCGCGCCCCCGCACAAATCAGGCGCTGTCACGCACTACCGACACGATCGTGGCGATCGGCGCCTCTACCGGAGGGACGCAGGCGTTGCAGCAGGTGCTTCAGGAAATGCCGCCCAACGCTCCGCCGATCGTGATTGTCCAGCATATGCCCGAAAATTTCACCCGTGCCTTTGCCGACCGACTCAACGACATTTGCAGCATCGAGGTCAGGGAAGCCGTCGACGGTGACTCCGTGATGCCCGGATTGGCCCTGATTGCTCCGGGGAACAAACACATGCTCTTAACCCGTTCCGGCGCCAAGTATCAGGTCCAGGTCAAAGACGGTCCGCGGGTGAATCGCCATCGCCCGTCGGTGGATGTACTGTTCAAATCCACAGCCAAGTTTGCGGGTTCAAACGCGCTGGGCGTGATTCTTACCGGAATGGGAAACGACGGCGCGGCGGGGCTTTTGGAAATGCGACAGAATGGCGCTCACACCATCGCGCAGGATGAGGCATCGTGCGTCGTGTTCGGTATGCCCAAGGAAGCGATCAAGCTGGGTGGCGCCGAGGTAGTGCTAAGCTTGGATATGATCGCAGCTGGTATTCTGGCGAAACTTTCTTCGCCTGCCGCTGAGGTTCGTTGAGACTGAAAAAAGTACGCCCGGAAGGATTTGAACCCTCAACCTTCTGATCCGTAGTCAGACGCTCTATCCAATTGAGCTACGGGCGCATATCGGTATGTGGAAGACCCAAATTATCGGTCGGGGGAATGCCTGTCAACCGGATTGTTCAGGGGGAATAGCGAACTATTTCAATTCCGCGTGGCAAAATAGATCAACAGGAACGCAGTCAACGCGAATATGATCAGCACGGCGATGATTACTTTTCGGTTCGGCGGCGCGCTTTGGCTGGGCTGGGCTGCCTGCTCGGGCTCTTCTTCCCGGCGTTGAAATCGCCCCAGCCAGTCGTCTTCGGCGGAGCGCTGTTCTTCGCTCTCCACCGGAAACGTACCGGCTGATACCTCCGGAAGCGGCGATTCGGGCGCTTCGACGACTTCAATGACAATCACCGAGACATTATCCGCCCCGCCCCGATCGTTTGCCATTTGTACCAAATTTGCTGCGATCTTCTGAATGTCATCGAGGGTGCGCCGGGCAACCGCGAAAATTTCGTCATCATCGGCAAAGCCGCAGAGTCCGTCGGAGCAGAGCAGAAACTGATCGCCGGGTTTGATCTTCACGACGCTCAGATCGACTTCGACGACATCTTTGACACCCAGCGCGCGCGTGATCACATTTCGTCCGACCAGTTGATTCGCTTCTTCTTCGGAAAGATTGTGCGTGCGCTGCATTTCGGCTACCCACGAATGATCGCGGGTAAGCGGCTCAAGCGCTTTTGATGTCAGTCGGTAGGCCCGGCTGTCACCGACATGGGCGACTGCCATAACATCCGCTTCGAACGCCACTGCTACGATGGTCGTCCCCATGCCCGAGAATTCGGGATTTCCTTCCGCCCGCTGCGCTACCGCGCGGTTGGCAAGGCGCACAGCTTTTACCAGCAGGTCGGCGCTGAACGGCAGGGTGCGCCCGAGCGATAGACGGGGATCATCGAGAATGCCTTTGGAAAACTGGGAGAAAGCCAACTGGAGTGTCTGGCCGGCGGTCATCGAGGCGATTTCGCCGGCTTGGTGCCCGCCCATTCCGTCGCAGACGGCAAAGACCTGATTGGCCTCGTCGACATGGACATAATCTTCGTTGCCCTGTCGAACCAACCCGCGGTCAGTCAACCCGATGACTTTTAGAAGAGGCAGTAGAATCCTTCACTTTCGCGTCGTTTGGTACTCCAGCGGCAGATAAGGAACGATCAAACGGGCCTTGCGGCAAGTTCAATAATTCCAAATTTCGACCTTCCGTCCGGCCCAAAAAAAGACCCCGGCTGTTACCGGGGTCGAGAGATTTGCGCTGAAAAGCGGACTTACTTTAGCAAGACCATTTTTCTGACTTTGGCGCCGTCTTCGGTGATTACACGATAGAAGTAGACGCCGCTTGAGAGCGTGCTCGCGTCATACAGAATCTCGTGTTCGCCTGCTGACATCGAACCGTAGTCATTCATAGAAACCATCTGCCCCAGCACGTTGTACACCTGCAGAGAGGCCGACTGGGTACGGGGGAGATAGAACTTGATGGTCGTCGTCGGATTGAACGGGTTCGGGTAATTCTGCCAGACCGCGAACGAATTCGGCAATCCGTCACCCGGATCATCGACATCGGTCAGGGTCATGTAGATATTGAAATTCCCGCTGACGTGCTGGCTCGTGTCGACATTCGAGTAGACCGTCCACATGATATTGTTGACGGTATCCGGTGAAAAGGTCGCGACGCGAATCGAGAAATAGACATAGACTTCCTGCGACGGATCGGCGTAAACCACCGAATCGGGCTCGAACGCTTTCCATCCAAACGGGTCAGAACCGGGGATCGACATGGACAGGTGAGCGCCGTAGAAATCAAGACCGTCGCCGTCGTTGCGGACTTTCACCGCGAACTGCAGCGTATCGCCGGGAAGGCCCAGAATATCGATCGGCGCTTCGACAAGTGATAATCCAACCGAACCGGCTGCGGCCGCAAGCTGCACTTGCTTGATCGCCTGATTGGTGAAGGTCGGATCACCCGCGACTACGCTGGCGCTTCGTCCGTTAATTCGAAACTTTATCGAATCTCCTGCCAGCGCGCCTTCGTGAGTTCCCGGAGTGCCCGGCTCATCGCCGTAGGCGTTCATAAAGCCGTAGCGGCCGGCGGCAGTCACCCGCCACTTACCGATCACGAGATTAGTCGGATCGTACGCTTCAATGATACTGCCCGGGACAACGGGGTTGCCGTTGTAGGTCGTGTTCGAATCAAAGAACTCCGTGAAAAACGGAGTGAGATACTGGACCGGCAGGTTCTCGGCGGAGGCCGCCGTCGCCATCACCAGCAGGGTCACGACGATTCCAAGGAATTTCTTTTCTGGTCTGTTCACACTTTCACCGCCTGTATGTCCGGCCCGGCATGTATAGCCGGACCGGACCGATCTGGGTTTGCTACATACTCTATCGTCACTTCAGAAGCATCATTTTACGTGCTTCCGAATAGCGGTCTGAGACCAGCTTGTACAGGTAGATACCTGAGGAGACCGTCTCACCATTCTGGTTGCGGCCATCCCAGACTACCTGATGTTCACCGGCGACGACTGCTTCGTCGAAAGGTACGGCAACAAGCGCTCCGAGCACGTTATAAATCTCGATCCGGGCGCGGGTATTGACCGGCACCGAGAAGGAGATGGTAGTGGTCGGGTTAAACGGATTCGGGTAGTTCTGTTCAAGCGAGAATCCATCCGGCAGGGTGCCCGAGGAATTGCTCGAAGTCAGAGCTGACACTGCGACCCGGTCGCCGTTGGAAGTCCATGTAAAGGTCTCGTTGGTGGTGACACCGTCGACCTTCAGGTAGAACTTGTCGCCCGGCTTGAGGTTGCTTGACTGGGCGTCGGCATAGACCGGCATGAAGCCGAACTTGCCGTCTGAGGCCATCGTGAACGAGCCGACTTTGGCATCGCTGCCAACTGAGTAGGCCTCGATCACCGAGCCGGATCCAACTGTCCGGCCGTCAACCCGAAGGTTCGATCCGTACAAGTTGACCCAGGTCGGGGTGGTAAAGTCGCCGCTGCTCAAAGATTGATCAGCCGAGGCAATCGCGCGCGGAGCGATCCATCCGGCGGCCGCGTCGGCCTCGGGGTAAATCAAAGTATCGTCGGCGGTGATCTTCACCCAGTAACCGCTGCAGGTGCCCATCGAATTCAGCGTATTGAATTCCGAGCCGGGCTGGAAGACTTCGATACCGCCATTCCACCCGTAGGCGAACTGCAGATGATCGTAGATCGACTGCAGGGCATAGGCCGGGTTCAGATTCCACGGCGGCAGATAGCTGACCAGATTCCAGCCATGCGTGACCGGGATCGGCGTGGCAATCGGCACCGGGAGACCTTCGAGGTGCAGTGTCACCTGGCAGCCCTGTTTCACTTTGATCCAGTAGCCGGATAGGTGATCGACACTCCAAAGGGTGGAGAATTCGGGCAGTGTCGGGTCATAGGTCAGACCACCCTGCTCGAAGCCGAGAATAACGTCGATGCAGCTCATATACGGACCAAGCACGTCGGTGATGCTTGTGCTGTTGGTCTGCACATTCCACGAAACCAGATTCCAGCCCTCTTCGAGCACGCACTCTTTGGTGACAGTCGCGCCGTATTCGAGGCACACCTGGACTTTCGCGTATTCAGCCGGATAGGTCGTGTTGCCGGTAGCCAGCGCCTGGCCGCCGTTGACGAAGAAGCTGATCACGTCGCCGGCATGGGCGCCGTCATCGCCAAAGTCGCCATTGGCACGGTAGACCGGCATAAAGCCGTACTTACCGGCGGTCGTGACTACAAACTGTCCGACCAGCAATCCGCCCGGTGTCTTGGCTTCGACAACCGAGCCAACCGGGAGAGCCGCCTGGAAGTAGGTATTGGCGTCGCAATAGTAGTCAACCCACTGCGAAGTGGCCGCTACATGATCGAGCGGTGTCAGGACAATCTTGATTCCCTTGGCGTTGAAATTCTGATCGAGCGCCGTGTTCGGGTAGTACCCGTCGGCGTACGCATACAGATCGAACGGCACCGAAGTGACGCCTGTGAAGAAGAACGAGCCGATCGCGCTGGTGGTGGCTGTCATCTCAGGAGAACCGTTCGGGAAATCGCCATAGAGATGGACGGTCGCGCCCGGTATTTCGACACCGTCGGGATCAACCACGTAACCGCAGACCGAGTTTTCGAGTTGGTCGACAATTACGCCGCCCGAGACGAACTCAGGAACCTGTGATTCGGCGCCGCCGCCGCAGTCGCGCATGAATTCAGGATTGTTGCAGTCGCACGAAGCCAGCGTGATCGGATAGAATCCGGTGTTGGCTTCGGGACGAACCACAAAGTACAGCGTCGCCCAGTTACCGAATCCAACCGGTACCTGCGACTGGGCGCCGACATTCATGGCCAGTTTGACCGTGCCTGCGCCGTTATCAATAGTCTCCGTCTTGTCGGTCACATAGTCAACTTTCGACCCGCCATACATCACTGCGATCAAGTGAAGCGCAGTAGCGTCGAACGTGAGCGACAGTTCCGCCGAATTCAGCGGGCAGGAATTCACGAAATTGACCGGCACCGCCACCGTCTGGCCCGGCACCGCCGGCTTGTTTTCGACAAGCACGGTGTCAGCCGAGGCGCGGCGGGTGACATTCAAATAGACAGTAACCTGTCTGACTTTCGGATCGCAGACTGATTCATCGGTCGATGAGACCGCAAGCACGGCAGTGTGCACACCCACGCTGAGTCCGGCCGGGCGAACCTGAACCGGTACCGCCTGCGAAGTCGTGCCGTTGAATACGCCAGAGTTTCCGCCGGTCGTATCAAATGAAATCCAATCGACGCCGAGGGGCGTCTTCACTTCGAAAGCGAAATTACGGGCGCCGTTACTTGACGAAACCGTGAAGGTCTTCGCATTCGGCGTGCCCACCGGATCATCCTGCACCGCAGTGAACATCAGAAGGGTGTCCGATGTCAGGATCGATACGCAGGGGAGTTGCTGCACGACGATATTCACGCACACTTCTTTAAGCGACGGGCAGGCGACATTTTCGTCCACCGGAGTGGCCGCTACCGTAAAGCAGCGCTGATATGTGCCGGCCGTATTAAACTGTTCGCTGAAGACGAAGCTCAACTTGCCGGGAGTGACACCACTGGGAGTCGGGAAAGTGAATCCGTCAGCCGGCGGCGCCTGGAAATTGAGTTGAGCGCCGGTGCTGGTTATGTCGATGCTGTCCGAAACTGTCGAAATTTCGCCGGCCATGATTGTGTCGGCGAAAACCGCCTTGCTCACCTGTACCGACGGGCAAGGTGTGATGGTCAGGTAGACCTGAATCCACTGGTCGGGCCCTGTTGTGCCCTGCACGCGGACGGAATCGTGGTAAGAGCCGACATCAAGCCCGCTCGTGTTGATCGCGACGAAGAGCTGTCCCGGAGTCGTGCCGCTGGCGCCGGTTAATTCTATCCAGGTAACCGTGGCGCTGGCTGTGTAGTCAATTTCGTTGTCGCTGCCTTTGGTGACATTGACAATCTGAGTCGGCGGATTGGAGTTGATAGTCGCGGTATACATAAGTGTGTCTTTGTCGACTACCACGAAATCCGACTTGGGAGTCACAGTGATCTCGACAACTTCGCTGTCGGCAAGCGAACCGTCCGACGCGACGAAGGTCACGTTGTGAACGCCAACCTGACCGGCATCCGGAGTGAAGCTGTAAGAACCGGTGCCATTGCCATTGTCGGTCAAAGCGGCATTAGCTAAGGCCGACGCGGAGAGCGACGGAATGGTGCCGTCGACATCGCTCGCGGCCACATTGAAGACCAGCGTACCACCAACCTGCACCGACTTGGCGCCGATAGCAGCAAGCACAGGCGGACGGTTGGTATTGGTCACGGTAATTTCTACCAGTTCGCTGTCGGAAAGCGTACCGTCCGACACGATAAACAGGACATTGTAGACTCCTGCCTGATCGTAGCCGGGCTGCCAAAAGAACGACTTCGCGCCTGCCTGGAACGATGCGCCGGTCGGAAGCGGACCGGTGCTGAAAGTCAGCGGGTCGCTATTCGGATCGGTGCCCGAGATGAAGAACTGAAGTTGATCGCCTTCGGCGACAGTCTTTGAGCCGATTGGATCAAGAGTAGGTGCGTCGTTTGCGACCCCCGTAACGGTAATCGTGACGACTTCCGAATCCGCAAGCGAACCGTCGGAAGCGACAAATGTCACATTGTGATCACCAATTTGACCGGCATCCGGAGTGAATGAGAAAGTGCCGGTACCGTCGCCGTTATCAGTGAAATTCGCATTGGCAAGGGCCGAAGCGGACAGCGCGGGGATGGTACCATCCAGGTCGCTGCCCGAAACGCCGAACGACAAATTCACGCCCACGGTCGCGTTCTTGGCGCCGATAGCCGCTAACACGGGCGGACGATTGACATTGTTAACCGTTATCTGAACCAGTTCAGTGTCGGCGACAACGCCGTCAGAAACGAAGAAATTCACATTGTACACACCGGCCTGGTTGAACGCCGGTGTCCAGCTGAAGGTGCCAAGAACGCCATCAAAAGTGGCGCCGGTCGGCAGCGGCGAAGCGCCGTAGGTAAGCTGACCGCCATCCGGATCGGTTCCAGAAATGCCGAAGGTCAAATTCACGCCTTCGTTGACTGCCTGCGGGCCGATCGGATCGAGCACCGGCGGGCGATTCACGTTGTTCACCGTGATCTGAACCAATTCGCTGTCAGCGAGCTGACCGTCGGAAGCGACAAAGAGCACATTGTAAACGCCGGACTGACTGAAAGTCGGTGTCCAGGTAAGTTGGGCAGTGCCATTGCCATTGTCCACAAACCCTGCGCCGGCCGGAAGCGGTGACGCCGTAATGCTGGGCGTCGGACCGTCCGGATCGTTGGCGTTCGCCACTACCACCAACTGCTGGTTCTCATTTACGTTCTGACTACCGATCGGAGCCAGCACCGGGGCCTGGTTTGGTTGTGCGTTTGGGTCAAATAACCAATAGCAATGCGGGCCTGACCAGTCAGGGAAGGCGTTGGGAGTGCCGGGCGCCTGATTGAACGGTGCCCATTTCCACGTGTTTGTAGGCGGATAGGCGTTTGCAGAATCAAAGCAAATGGCCTTGCCATTATCTTCTTTTCGCGTGACGATAAGGAATTTGTATGCCACGCCCGAATCGAATGGAGCGATAGCAGTCTGTTCGATATCGTTGGCCGCTTGCGTAATGCCGACCGTGTCAACACCCTGACCATCGCAACCGAAGCAGTTAAATGAATTGACAGCTCCAAAATTTGCTTTGCTCAAAAAGCCGGTCGTGTCGACAAGCGGACCGGACCGGGGACGAGCCGATGAGAAAACGATACGCCCGGGGACTCCGGCGGTAAAAACCGACGGCCACATGGCGGTGCCGGAGCCCGGAGCGCCGGCGTCTTTCGACGCGCGGCTGTACACTCTGAACGCCGCGGTATAGTTGTAATTCTTGCTGGAACGGTTACCCACCATCACGTAGAACTTGGCGGTGTCACCGGCCTTGATTGTGTCGGTGTTCCAGAGTCCGTCCACTTTTGTCACGCGGATAAACGTGCTGTCGTCGGCAAAAGCCGACGCCGCCGCGAGGACGAACGCTGCCACCAGAAACAGGGCAAGTCGTTTCATTACCTTCTCCTTTATGTTGTGTGTCTGAAATGTCATGTGATTCCCCTCAGCTTCGATTCCCAGCAGCTGTGAAAAATGAGAATAGAACCCGCGTCACGTTTCGTCTTTCCTGATTGAAACAGGGACGGTGACTGGCCTGAGAAAGTCCTACGGAGATTGCGCGGGGCAGACCTGTAATCTCGCTCAACGTCGTTCCACAGCAATAGGTGTTGTTGTATTTCCCAACCAGCTACGTTAGACCAAAAAGACGAGATTCCCGGAAGTATCTTAGAGCAGGCAATCTCGCTGTAACCAATCCAAATATACTTTAGCCGACTCCAAAGTCAAGGCGAAATCGTCAAGTTGGGGTGTAGTTTTATTGCACAACCCTTTATGCAATAATCCGTTGGACACGCGCCCTGATGATCATGCAGATCGTGACAGCAACGGCCGCGCCGATGACATCGGTGAAGAAATCAGCGATGTCCGACTGCCGGCCCGGAACGAAGCTTTGGTAGATTTCGTCGGCGAAGGCAAACAGTGTAATAAAAGCAACTCCGGCAAAGGCGGCGTCGGTGGCGGTGACTTTCGGATGAAGGTGGCAGAGTGATCGCCACACCAGAACTCCGAACACGGCGTATTCGAGAAAATGAATAACTTTATCCAGCTCAACGATTTGTGTCTTCGGCAGAGTGACATTGGTCAGAGAAGACAGGCCAATGATAAGCCCTGCATAAGCAATCGCGGGAAGGTGAAAGACTAAGAATCGTCGCATCTACTACTCCACAAGCAGTAGAGCAAATTACGGGCGCGTGGTCAACAAAATATGGCCGCACTGTCCCAAAGATGATCCTCGTAATCGTCCAAGGCGATTGTCGTAATGGCGCAACGCACTATGTCGCAATGCCTTAGTCTGTGCCCGGGTCAACTTCTCTTGATTATTCATACATAAAGCGGTATTATCCAAGACTTAATATTCGCGAGATCGGCTTGGCCGAATCTCGACAAATTCTAACGAAAGGAGAACTCAATCTCGCCGTGAGACGGTGAGTGATTGATATGAGCGATTTTTCAAGACCTTCTCGACCGCAATCAGGGGGCAATTCGAATTGGATACTGATCGGCCTTATTCTCGGTGTAATCGCCGCGATCGGCCTACGAATTGTTTCTCCGTCGATTTTGCAACAGACTGCCATCATTGGCCAAATATTTGTCGGACTCTTGCTCGCTGTGGCTGTCCCATTGGTGACCAGCCAACTGGCTCTGGCGCTCAACAACCCTCGTGACCGAATCCGCCGCGGCATTTCCCACTCCCGCATTTTGGTTCAAGTGCTGATTGTCACTATTGTGCTATTGGTGCTGGCCGTTGTCACGACCTTGCTTTTCGGTCAGTCCGATTCGGCTGATCCGTTCGCGGTATTTCTTCAAATGCTTAATCCGACCGCGCTGGTCGCATTTCACTCAGGCGGCGCAGGCCTTCTTCTGTTCGGCGTTGCGATGCTCTTTGCCGCCATTCTTGGCGTGATGGGTGATAGAGCGCAGCACCTGGTGACCGTATCGAACCGCGTCTCTCGCGCCTCGATCCGCACGTTCCGCCTGCTGCTTTGGGTCGCTCCTCTCGGACTCGCTTCTATGATTGGCACGATCGGCGGGTCTTCTGACACGCCTTCTGTCGCTACCGCGAGCAGTCTCCCTGCGCTCTTGGTCACCGCTCTGGCAGGACTCTTTACCTACACAACATTTGTCCTTGGTGTCGACTGGATCATGGGTCAGCTTCGCCCCAAGCGGCAGGAAGGCCGGTCATTTGATCGTAACCGCCGCACAGGTCAGCGTCCAGTTGGCGGACGATACCAGTCAACAAATCGCACCGGCAGCCAGTCGATTCGGCCGACGAGTCGGCCGACTCAGGAGCCACGGCGTGAACGCTCGCCCTTTGAGATGGGCGTATCAAGTACTCCGGTACTGGACATACAATCGCCGAAGCCCGTTCAAGCTTCGAATTCTGTTCCGCGAAATTCTGAAGCCGGGCCGAGACCTGACACGCGTCCCAGTCCTGTCCGTGAAAGCCAGAATGATTCTGAGCGGCAGGCAACTAGCGATCGGGACAATGATGCTCAATCCGGCAATCGTCGCTACGGTCCTCGCGATCGCGGCGGCCGGCCGGATCGTCGTGAGGGAGGTCGCGATCGTCAACCGGGCCGGGGGCCGCGCGAAAATCGCGGTGACCGTCCGCCGCGCGACCGTGGACCGCGTCCGTCTCGATACGATCGCCGCGACGCTGATCGATCCACCGACTCGGCCGCGGGCGCAGAGTCCAACGCGAGGCCGCCGGCGACTGTCGACGCCGCTACTATCGCCGAAGATCTGGCGCGGGTTCGCCGTCAATTGAATACCGAGTCGCATCAGGAAGTAGAGAACAAGACACCTGAACCGATGCCCGCTGAACCGCGCAGGGCGGAAAGTCCGGCTCCGGAACGGGCCGCTTCAGAAAATGTTTCATTGGTACCGGAGACGCCTACCGAGATGCACTACGGCCGAAGCAGACATCGCAAAGGCGATCGGCCGGATCATGAGCCGCTGCCGGGTGTGGAAACTCCGCCGATGCCGGAAATGGTCGATCACTATTCGACCGACGATATGGCGTTTGGTCGGGGTAAGCGAAAGAAAACGGTAAAATAAGATTTGGCGTCGCGCTGAAGATCAGTGGCGACGTGAATTGAAGGGAGTATTGGGTTCGGTATGAATACCATGAAGATGGTGCTGATTTTCGCGGTTCTGATGGGACTCTTCATCTGGATCGGGGGAATGATCGGTGGGCAGCAGGGAATGATTATCGCCTTCGGTCTGGCCGTCGTCATGAATTTCATCGCTTATTGGTTTTCCGACAAGATGGTGCTTGCGACCTATCGCGCCCGCCAGATTGCCGAAAACGATAATCCGCGCCTCTTTCGCATCGTGCGCTCGGTGACCACCAAGGCCATGATCCCGATGCCTAAAGTATACATCGTCCCATCCAAAGGACCGAACGCCTTTGCCACCGGTCGTAATGTCGAACACTCCGCTGTGGCGGTGACCGAGGGGCTTCTTGAGCTGCTCAACGATGACGAACTCGAAGGCGTCATCGGCCACGAAATCGCGCACATTCAGAATTCAGACATGCTGATCGGCACGGTGGCAGCAACCATCGCCGGCGCCATTGGCATTTTGTCGTCGATGGCCAAATGGGGAGCGATTTTCGGCGGATATGGCGGACGTGACAGTGAACGGGGTGGCGGGAATGCGATCTCGCTTTTGGTCGCCGCAATTGTCGCGCCGCTTGTCGCAATGATACTCCAGATGGCGATCTCGCGTCAGCGCGAATATAAGGCCGACGAAACGTCCGGACGAATGACCGGGAAATATTTCGGTCTGGCCTCGGCGCTTGAGAAAATCCATCGCGCGCCGCTTCAGCTCAATCTCGACGATCGCCCGGCCACCGCAAATCTTATGATCGCCAATCCGCTTTCCGGCAAAGGACTGACCAATCTGTTTTCCACTCATCCGCCGGTCGAAAAGCGGATCGAGCGCCTCAAAGAGCTGGCGATGAATCCATCGTCGCAAAGTTATGTCCGCTGACGATCCTGACAGTTGCACGATACTCGCTCACTGTCCAGAAGGACGGTGAGCTGTGTCGCTTGATCCCACCTTTGAAATTCTGGCCGTTCTTGTTCTCATCTTAGCCAACGGATTTTTTGTATTGGCCGAGTTTGCCGTGATTGCCAGTCGGCGCGCGCGGCTGCTTCAGGATGTCGAAGAGCGAAAGTTTGGATCGGCTACTGCCACCAAATATCATGAGAGCCCGGAGACTTTTCTCGCCACTATTCAGGTGATGATCACAGTCGTCGCGATTCTGACCGGGCTTTTTTCCGGCGGCGCGATGGTGGATGCAGTCAAACACTGGTGCCGGGAATCATCAATTGCGTTTGTCTCCGAATATCACGTGGCTATCGCCTATGTCGTCGTTGTAGTTCCGGTCACCGGCCTCTCGGTTCTGATCGGTGAACTCGTTCCAAAGTTAGTGGCACTGGCAAATCCCGAGCTCTGGGCGCGGTACACCGCGGGGCCGATGTCGATTGTGGTGCTGCTCACGACGCCCTTTGCCAAGTTGCTCGGCTGGTGTTCGCGCGGGATCATCTGGCTCTTCGGATTTCAAAAAGATCAGACGACCGGTTTTATGACCGCCGACGATATTGAGCACGCCATCACCGAGGGCCGTAAGAAAGGCGTTTTTGACGACACCGAGGTCGACCTGATCCGTTCGGCCTTCGCTTTTTCCGAGGCGACCATTCGGCGCGCGATGAAACCGCGCCCCGATGTCGAAGCGTTCGAAGTCGACACACCGTCCGTCGAAGTTCTCCGCAAGATCAAGGTCAATCACTATAGTCGATATCCGGTCTACCAGAAGACAATCGACAATGTGATCGGCGTCTTCTATGCCAAAGATCTTGTTCACAAAGAACTCAACTGGGCCGACTTCAAGCTCCGCGACTTAATCCGTGAGCCGATATTTTTCCCGGATTCACTGCCCATGTCCAAAGCGCTGGCAGAATTCCAAAAAGGGAAGTCGCATTTGGCGATTGTGCTCGACGAGTTTGGCGGTACCGCGGGAATCATCACGCTTGAAGATGTGCTCGAAGAAATTGTCGATGAAATCTTAGACGAGGACGACGCCGAGGTACCCCCGATTGTCAAACAGTCTGACACGACAGCATTCGCCGATGGATCCGTCTGGCCCGGCGAAATTAACGAACTGCTGGACTCGCATCTTCCCGATGACCAGGCCGAAACACTGGCCGGGCTCTTCATGGATACAATCGGCCGTTTGCCGGAGAAATACGAATCGGTCAAGGTCGGCGACTGCCGGATCACCGTGCTCACCAAAGACAAGAACCGGATCTTGCGAGTCAAAGTGGAGCGGCTGGCCGCTCCCATGAGTCAATAACCCCTCGGTCATCTCTCGTAGAATCGATTAGTTTCGTTCGGGTGTCGCAAACTCCAAAGATTGCGACAATGAGTCTATGATGGTATAATAGATCATGTCGCACGGTCACGCGCACAGCAGTATGTCCGGCAGAAAGCTCGTTTGGACGATCGTCCTCAATCTTACTATCACGGTCGCCGAGTTTGTGGGCGGGTGGATTTCGGGGTATCTGGCGCTGCAGGCCGACGCCGTGCACAATCTTTCCGATGTCGCCGCGCTGATTTTGGCCTGGATTGGCGTCAAGGGATCGTCGAGGCCCGCAAGTAAGACCTCTACCTACGGTCCGAAGCGGCTCGAAGTTCTTATCGCCTTCATTTCTGCCGCGACGCTGGTCGTCATCGCTGTCTTCGTTGTTCTTGAAGCATATCAGCGGTTTCTCAATCCGCAACCGATCACGCACCCATGGTTGTTTATGGTCATCGCCGCGATAGGGCTGGTCGGTAATCTTCTTTCGGTTTTGATGCTGTCATCTGAAAAAAGCAAATCGCTGAATATGAAAACCGCCTGGCTGCACATGGCGTTCGATGCGGCCTCATCTGCGATTGTGCTCATCGGCGGAGTCGTCATTCTCATGACAGGGCTCGTGATTATCGACACGATTTTGTCTGTCGCTATCGCGCTTGCCATTTTTTGGTCGTCGTATTTGGTCATCAAAGAAGCGATCATGATCATGCTCGAAGCAGTACCGTCGGGAGTGCAATTCGACGAAGTCCTGAAAGCGATTCAGAGCGTGCCGAAAGTGCGCGACGTGCACGACCTGCATATTTGGTCGCTGTCGTCCAATGAGATCGCCTTGTCCTGCCATGTCTGCCTCGACGATGACGATTACCGCGATGGCATGCAGTACATCAGATCGATCAACGACCTGCTGTCGTCCCGCTTCGGGATCGGCCACGCGACTATTCAACTGGAGCAGGCCGACTGCGCCCGCACCGATATCCTCTGCAAATACCATCATCACTCGTGAACCGTTCCGCCAACAGCTTTGCACCTGAGACGTTCGAAGTCGAGGACCTTGCCTTCGACGGCAAGGCCGTGGCGCACCGTGAGGGCAAAGTGGTCTTTCTCGACGCCGGACTCCCCGGCGAACAGGTCATTGCGCGGGTAACGCTTTCCAAAAAGAAATTCGATCTGGCCGAAGTACAGGAAGTGGTGCGCAAATCGAGCGAACGCGTTCCCGCCCGATGTGTGCACATCGGCGAGTGCGGCGGGTGCAGTTGGCAGGATCTTGATTACGCGCGTCAATTGTTTTACAAGCGTAAACAGGTGGTTGATTGCATCGAGCGCATAGGCGGACTGGAGTCGGTAATAGTGCATGAGGCCGTCGGTTCGCCGGACTTGTTTCATTACCGGAACAAAATGGAGTTCTCTTTTGCCCCAAGCGGTGACGGCTCGTTTACGATTGGCCTGC
>CAYVWS010000015.1:0-28421 GCA_964455535.1 uncultured Ignavibacteriales bacterium
CGACGCCATCATCAACTTCTTCATCCGGCAGCGGCACTTCTTCAAGTTCGTAAAGCTTACGCCCATTCAAAGGATTCCGGTCACGCATGTCGATTGATTTCGAGAAATTGCGTTCTTTGCTCTCTGACCCGCGCACGCTGCTCACGAATGCGGACGAAATGGAAGTCTACACTCACGACGCCACCCAGTTTTCGTCCATTCCCGCCGCCGTGCTTCGCTCCGCTTTGACTGAAGATATCGCGACGGCAGTCATTTTTTGCGATGAACATGCCATCCCGATCACAGCGCGCGGAGCGGGGACCGGACTCTCCGGTGGCTGTGTCGCCGCACCGACGGGGCTAGTGATTTCAACTGAAAATCTGAAACTGCTTGAGATCGATTCTGCCAGCATGACCGCCATCTGCGGCGCCGGAGTCATAACCAAGGACCTCGAAGAAGCGGCATCTCGGGTCGGGCTCACCTATCCCCCCGATCCTGCCTCGTGGAAAGAATCGACCATCGGCGGCAATGTCGCCGAAGGCGCCGGAGGACTTCGCTGCAAGAAATTCGGCGTGACCAAAGATTATGTCCTTGGAATCGAGGCCGTGATGCAGGACGGATCAATTCTGCGCACCGGTGTCTTCAACCACAATCGCGGTCTTAGTCTTGGCGACCTGTTGCTTTCGTCCGAGGGCACGCTTGCTATCATCACCCGCGTCGCCCTGCGGCTCACACCGCCGATTCACAAAGGCGCGACCATCCTCGTCGCCTTTGACCGCCCCGTCGACGCCGCTCAGACCGTCTCCGACATCACCGCCGCCGGCATTATCCCTACCATACTTGAATTCCTCGACGGCGACGCCGCCGCCTGTTCCAACGCCTACGAAAAAACCGAAGGGCTCGATAATGTCGCGGCCTTGCTGCTTTTAGAGACCGAAGCGGAACGGCGCGACGATCAGGCCGTTCGCATCGAGCAGATATGCCGCCAAAACCGCTGCGCCTATTTCCGCCGAGAGGATGACTCTGCAAAAGCCGAGGAACTCTGGCGCGTGCGCCGCAATCTCTCCAAAGCAATCAAACAGTCGGCCGCCTATCGCATTTCCGAAGATGTCGCCGTCCCCATCAGCAAATTCCCTGTCCTCGTCGATTGGGTCGCACAGCAAAACGGCAAATCAAGTCTCCGCGTCAACTCGTTCGGCCACGCCGGCGACGGCAACCTGCATGTCAACTTCCTCGCACAAGACACCGAACCGGAAACAATGGCGCTGATCGAGGATCAGATCGACCGTCTCATGCGCGTCACGCTCGATCTGGGCGGCACACTTACCGGCGAGCACGGCATCGGTCTGGCCAAAAAGAAGTACTTGTCCTGGGAATTCGATTCGCCGACATTACGCCTTATGAAGACGATCAAGTCGGTATTCGATGCGCACAATCGTCTCAATCCTGACAAGCTGCTGGGCTGAACCCGACACCTCTCTGCGGGTCCCAAGGAGGGACTCACGTATGCACAAATGGATCCTGATTCTTGGTATTGTGCTGTTCTGTCTGGCCGGGTGTCTCGTGCCCTCGCTTCATCCGCTGTACAACGATTCGGACAAAGTTCTTTTGCCGACGCTTGCCGGTGAATGGACATCGGAAGACGGCGACGCGACCTGGTCATTTCAAGCCGAACCGGATTCTTCCTACTCGCTGGCCTATATCGAAAGTGCGGATACCTCATGGTTCATCGTGCATCTGGTTGATCTTGACAATACGCTGTTCATGGATATGTATCCGGATCCGAGCGATGTCCTCTCCGATGCCTACAAAGAACATCTTGTCGGCGCCCACACCTTTTCCAAAGTCGAAACCGACGGCGCCGAGTTGACCATTTCCATTCTCGATTCCGACTGGCTGCGCGCACAAATCGACTCCGACAAAATATCTATTCAGCACGAAACGCTTGGGCCCGGCGATCTGGTGTTGACCGCAGGCACGGCCGACCTGCAACAATTCATGACATCAATAGCCGATGACACTTCCGCGTTCATAGTAAATCAACTGACTCGATTGTCAACGCCCTCCGATTCGATATAGGCCTTAAAGACCTACTTTAGACCTATTGCGAATTTTACGCATATCTGAGGCGATTCTTAAATCAGCGCTGCCTTTTCAAATACTCCAGGCAAAACAGCATCGGCCGCCGATCTCGGCGTAACCTGCTGTACCACAACCACGTACGACGATCTCCCGCCGACAGCTAATCCTTGACACCGGCAACACCAACTCTCTATATTATCCGAAAATGTGAAAGATTTCACATCATAGGAAATACAAACCCGTACTCCCCAGTACGGAAGGAGTTGCGTAAGATGGCCAAGACACTCAAAGAGAAACTGGCCGAGATGATCCCCGCTCTGCGACAGGAACGTGCGGCTCTCGCGAAAAGCGACAAAGTCATTTCACAGGTGACTATCGAGCAGGCGTTCGGCGGCATGCGCGGCGTCAAAGGTCTGGTGTGTGACACTTCCGTTGTCGAACCGGATACCGGACTGATCATTCGCGGTCGCCCGATCATGGAACTCAAAGATCGTCTGCCCGAAGAAATCTTCTGGCTGCTCATCACCGGCGAACTTCCCTCGGCCGATGAACTGGCCCTCTTCCAGAAAGAACTGAAAGCCAACGGCAAAGTACCGCCGTATGTCTGGAAAGTTCTGAAAGCCATGCCGAAGACCTCGCATCCGATGGCGATGCTCGACACCGCGATTCTCGCGATGGAAAATGAGTCGCTCTTCCGCAAGAAATACGACGAGGGCATGCCCAAGACCGACTACTGGATGCCAGCCCTTGCCGACGCCATGCGTATTCTCGGCACAATCCACACTATCGCCGCCGGTATCTACAGAATGAAATACAAGAAGGGCGCGCTGGTTGGACCGTCGAAATCCCGCGACTGGGCACAAGACTATGTACGTATGCTCGGCCTGAAGGATGTTAAAGGCGAAACTTCCAAAATGATGCGCCTCTACCTCGTGCTCCATTCCGATCACGAAGGCGGCAACGTGTCGGCATTCACCTGCCACACCGTCGGCTCGGCCCTGTCCGATCCGTACTATGCCGTGTCCGCCGGTCTGAACGGACTGGCTGGCCCTCTGCATGGCCTGGCCAATCAGGAATGCCTCGGCTGGGTGCTTGACACCATCAAGAAATTCAAAGGCGCCCCGTCAGAGAAAGAAATCTACGACTACGCATGGGAAACCCTCAAGGGTGGAAAAGTCGTACCGGGTTACGGTCACGCCGTGCTCCGCATCACCGATCCGCGCTTCACTGCCTTCCGCGAATTCGGACAGCAGTATCTCAAGGACGACCCGACCTTCATCACCGTCGACCGCGTCTTCAACGTCGTGCCAAAAGTTCTCACCGAACAGGGCAAGGCAAAAGACCCGTGGCCGAATGTCGATGCCGGTTCCGGCGCCGTACTGTACCACTACGGTCTGAAGGAATTCGAATACTACACCGTGCTCTTCTCGGTTTCGCGCGCGATGGGTATGCTTGCGCAGCTCGTGCTCAATCGTGCGGTCGGAACCCCGATCACACGCCCGAAATCAGTCAGCACCGCCTGGATGAAAAAGCAGGCGTAATTCTCGATTTCGACAACGGGATTTTTCAGCAGAGGCGGTTGGTCGCGACCGCCTCTTTTGTTTGAGTGGAATTTCTAACGCGAAGATTCCGGCAGCAGCACAATAATCGCCGCCCCGCCAAGCTCGCTGTCGCCGATCGACAGCTTTCCGTGTGCTGACTCTACGATCTGATGAACCGAGGCCAGCCCGATTCCGGTGCCGGCTTCTTTGGTAGTAAAATACGGCGCGAAGACCCGTGACCGATGTTCGACCGGAATTCCCGGTCCACTGTCGGCCACCGTGACTTTCACAAACCCGGTCTCACGCATCGCCCTGATCTCAATCTCTTTGTGCTCGGCCCCGGAAGACTCAATTGCCTCTTTGGCGTTGTTGTAGAGATTGAGCAAAATTTCCTTAAGCCGCGGCACATCGATACGCGCCGACAGGGGCGTCTCGCTGCGCACGCGCAACCGTATGCCTGAGCGGTCGGCCTCCGGCGTCATCAGCGACTCGAACTCTGACAGGCAGGCGGCCACATCGGTCGACACATCGGTTTTTTCAGATGCCCGCGAGAGCGACAAAAACCGCGTGATAATTTCGTTGAGGCGCTTCGTCTCCGTTCGTATCTGACCGGTGAGTGCAGTGAACTCGCTCTGGTGATCTTCCGGCATCAGCTCGCTTTCCAGTCGCTGGGCGGCAATCGAGATCGCGTTGAGCGGATTTCGTATCTCATGCGCCACGGCCGCGGCGAGATGCCCCATTTCCGATAGCCGTTCTTTACGCACCGCCGCCGTCTGGTATTCTTTGAGTTGGGTGATGTCGGTTGCCACGATCACCATCCCGGCGCTCGATTCGCCCTCAACTTTGAGCCGCGAGCGGCCAAGTAGCAAGATTCGTTCTCGTCCGGGACTTCCTACGGTCACTTCGCATTCTTCGATATCGCTTTGGGGCGAGAATAACTCTCGCATTTGCGATGGCAATCCCGCAAGATCAGTAGAGTTCTTCCCTGATAATGAACTGCCCAGCATTTTTTGCATCGCTTCGTTCGCCAGCCGAACTTTGCCGTCCGAGGTTATTACCAATACGCCGGTCGAAATTTCGGCAAATATCTGGTCGGTGAGGGAGCGAATGTCGGAGATGTCCCGCTTGAGTTCCTGTCGCTCTCTGCGGCCGGTCAGATACAGCCCCGCTACCGCCGTAATGCCCAACAGCGAGAGCGCCAACACGCGCATGAGCTGATCGTAGCGACGGGTGACAGTCACAAACCGGTCAAGCGAAACTCCAACCCTGAGGAGTCCGAAAGGATATTTGCGCGTTGAAAACGGCCGCACCAGTTCCAGTACTTCGCGATCCAGAAATTCAGTCCGCCGTGAAACTATCGAATCGCTCTCTAAAGCCGCGACCAGAAACGAATCGGAATCGATTGACTCAAATTGTCCGCCGGCCCGCGACGACACGATGATCCCTTCTTTAGACTGGTACAAAATGTATTCGATCCCCGGCTCCGAGGCCATCTGCTGCGCGAGCACTCCAATCCCCGTTCTCGCCCGCGCTTCGTCGTAGAGCGTCGCATCCGATGCCAGCACGATAACCCGGTCGAGTTGATTGGTAATTTCCATGAAGTAGTGAATCTTGAGCCCGCTCGCGCTGTCATCTTTGAAGACAATCGACCAGCGCGTCGCGAAATCGAACACCAATTTGTGTACCGCCGCCTCGACTTCGTTCGGCGGGCGAATCAGCGGCCCCTGAGGGACATCACTCAGCAAGAGTTTTCCCGTCGTATCGAATACATACGCCCCGATAAGGTCACGCTCCCGCGAGAATGCTGTTAGCCGCTCAGTCGTCAGCTGCCGGGCATCACCGGAGGTCAGCTCATCAACCAAATCCATATAGTGGGCGGCCGACATCCGGTCGTAGTACGACTCGGACACGACCGTATTCTGACACGCCAGCGCCAGCGCCTCGGTAAACACCGAGCCCTGCTGCACCAATAGTCCGTAGCTGTCGCCCCGACTCTTGAATATCCCCACCAGGGTAACCACTAACGCGACCGATCCGACTGCGCCCAAAATCCACCAGATATATCTCTTCTGTTGCGTCGGGTTTGCGGATTTGGACATGAGATGAAACTAACGATCCCGCGTTGAAGCGGCAATTGAAAACTCAGACCGACGTCGGCACCGCCATCGCGGGGCTGGCTGTCGCTGCCGGCGATTGCACGAGGGGCATCTCGAACCAGAAGTGCGCGCCGTTTTCATACATGTATCCGATCCGGCCGCGGTGCTGGGCAACGATGCGCCCGCAGGTCATCAGGCCGAATCCGTGCCCCTTTTTCTTAGTCGTAAATCGCGACTGGAAGAGCAGACTCTCTTTGTCCCGCTGCACTCCGGGACCGTTATCGATGACATCCAGATGCACTACCGTAGCGCCGTCGCGAGTCGACGGTTTAGTCGCCACGGTGATGACATGATTTCCTTCGACATCACCAAGCGATTCGGCGGCGTTGTACAGAAGATTGACCAGCACTTGCTGAACCCGGGCATCATCGATTTCCGCCATCGGCAGATCGGGCCTCAATTGAACAACCCAGTCGACTCCGTCAAATCGATTCTGATCCCGCAGGAATGCAATGACGTTCTCCACGATCTGATTGAGACTCATCGACGTACACTGCAGTTCCTCGTGCGAGCTGTCCACCATAAGACCGTCGGCGAACCGCGCAATTTTGTCGACATTCGTCTTCATGGTGTCGAGCTTCTTTTTGATTCCCGGCTCATCACCCTTCGCAATCGAGCGCGGCAACAATTCAAGATTTCCCAACAATACCGCGAGGAAGTTGTTAATCTCGTGACCGATATCGGCGGCCATCGCTCCGCGCGTAACATTGCGGTCGAGCCGAACCATCATATCCTGATAGCTGCGGCTGTCGGCAATATCGCGCAGAATATAGATTCGACTCCGGCTCTGGCTGTCCTCGGCGCCGATCTCGGCTGACACGACAAAGGCCGGGAACGACTCGCGGTCTTTGCGCCAGCAGACAACTTCGAAACCAGCAGCGCTCGCTCGGTCGTTCATCTGAGCCGGCGGCGCAAAAAGTCGGGTGACCGGTTGGCCAAGGACTTCATTTTCCTGATAACCGAACGACTCGGCGGCCGCCCGATTGAAAATCACGACATTTCCCACAGAATCTGTAACAACCATGCCGGAGGGCGACCGATCAATAATCGCTTGAAGAAACATTCTCGATTCAACCAGTGCGTCGTGGGCCTCTTCAAACCTCTGGTCAGCCTCGCGAATAGCTCTTAGGTCCCGCTCGCGCGAATCGGCGAGCCGCTCGAATCCGTCGGTCAGTCGCGCGATCTCTTCTTCCTCTGCCGCGGCCCGACGATTGTGACCCGGTTCTGTTCCCGCCGTTGTCTCTACAACGTGCGCCAACTCCGTAAGCGGCTTTTGATATCGCTTCCACAAGAGATACACGATCAACAGCGAGATGAGCGTTGATGCCAAGAACAAAAGCGGGAGCGTTTTCCAGAAGGTCGACTTTGAAGAAGCCACTCGGTCGGACACACCCGCCCCGG
The DNA here is from genome assembly GCA_964455535.1 of uncultured Ignavibacteriales bacterium. GTDB lineage: Bacteria > Zixibacteria > MSB-5A5 > GN15 > FEB-12 > JACRAV01. The sequence goes on from CAYVWS010000015.1 coordinate 7,160, forward strand.
CTATGACTACTTTTCCGAGAGCTTTGCTATCGACACGTTGCAGATACAACGGATGAAGTTCGTGCTCGTTTAGACGAAGTCTGTATCCATGGGGCATGTTCGTCATGAGTTCGACCAACGACGCAATCTGACTAGAGTCCATTTCCGACTCGTGAGTAAACAGCTTCGACGCATGCTCTGGTGATTGCCACGCATACAGGCGACGGGTGATTGGCGAAACCTGAATCACCGCAAGCGTGGATAATTGTGAAGCGCTCGCGACAAGAGTATTCAACCGTTCCGCTAACTGCTGCTCAACGCCGGCAGCAGGCATGGCGCTTGACGAATCGCCCATGATTCGTTCAATCTGACCAAAAAGACCGTCGACTTGTTTTGCTTGAATGCTGAATTCAGCGCGCTCTTCGGGCACGAACAGCACCAATGCCAGAGCGGCAAACAGGAAAATTACCTGTGACACCAAAAGCAATCCGAGCCGCGCCAAAAAACCAGGGCGATACTGGGACCCTTTTTCGAATACCCGCCATTCCATACCCTACCTATCGGCGGGTTTTCGTATTGCTGAACCACGAATTGTCTGAGAAAAAAACAGGGAGTGGTGGAGGGGGGATGCCCGACTCTATCGTCAGGTGGCTGGAGAACCAGCACGCACCACTCCCATATCTTGATTTGCGCTTCGGACAGGTCAGTGCACTTGTTTGTGAGGGTAAACAGCAACAGACATGCCCGGTCCAGCGTCCTTGCCGGCACTTGATTCTGCAATAAGTATAAGCGCCCATCTTGTTACCCGCAATCAGTTTTTGGACTGCCGTCTCGTCCTAAGCTTCAAACTCCCATTCGGCGCAACTATTGCGCCGCGACAGCAATTTGCAGAATTTGCGCAACCCCTCCCTTACGACTTTCAATGCCTGCTATTTTCTTCACAAACAAAAAGCGGCGGGATGCTATGTCCCGCCGCCAAGATTGATCCGAAGATCTTCCGAACTGTTAGAAACGCTTCACGTTGACCGTTACGATCGGGAAGCTGTAGACCTGATTTCCCAAAAGCGTTGAGGTCGAGTTGACCATGTTGAGAGCCACCGCCGAGGCAGTCGCCGTGACCGTGTCATTCGGGACCGATCCAACAAAGGCGAGGAGCGGGAAATTGGTGTTGGTAACCAGACGATTTTTCGGCTCCAGTGAGACAAATATTGTCCCGACATTCCCCGTGCTCGTAGGCATCAAATTGACGCTCCCTATTCCCAGACTGTCGTTCATGGCTGTGGCATTCAGGAAATCCTCGCCAGGGAACGGCGGAACATATGAGTTCAGAGTGAATGGATTTTGATCGTCGGCCGCATGTATATCTCCAAACGTTCCGGTGGGAATAAGTCCACCCGAGTTCCCCGGGAGCCAGTCCTTGAAATAGGTCTTGTAGGGCCAGGCCGGCGGAGTCAGAGCGCCGATCTTTGGGCCCGACGACACATACGGTGTCATCGCCCAGCCGGCATATTTCCAACCCCACTCGGTGACAATCGGAAGTCCGAAATCATCCTGACTGAAAATGTCAACCGTCATCGTGCGCGGGGCGGTCGTGTAGTTGAATCTCAGACGACGCTTGATGTACGGATAGCTCAGGTCGGCCTTGTCGAATTGCGTGTATTCGATTCTGGTATGCATGAACGAATCGACTCCCAAGATGAGCGAATCGTTGGGGAACACCACGCGTTCAGTCACTGCGTGAATATTCGTTATTGAATACGGGTAGGCCTTTTTCAGTGAGTCAAGATTGCACGTATCTGTCGATCCCGTGCAAATGATCGGCTTGATCGTATCGAGCTGAGACGAGTCAACGGTGAGCGCAATCGTATCTGGGAAGCTCGTGCTCGATACTCGATAGGTGCTGAACCAAACGCCATGCGCGTCATTCTGCCCGCGAATGTTATCCGAGACTGCTTCCAGATTGAATCGGCAGGTCGCATTCCACAAGCTATCGGCCTGCGGAAAAATCATACGTACCGGAATATCCGGGGTGCTCGGTATGTAGGCGATCAGCATGATCGCTCCGGGCCGCGTGCCGGGGGCATCAGTCTCCAGATGGAGCCCGACGAAAACCGATCGATACGCCGCGAAATCGCCGGCTAAGTCGAACTCACCGTTGCGCGGCGAACCGTCCTCTTTGAGAAACGACTTCACGCTATCGTTCGAGATATACGAAAATCGTCCCAGTGAAACGGCCAGCGACATGTCGAAGTTCGTGTCCGCGACCGTCCCGGTTGATACCCACAATTCGTAAATCATTCCCGCCGGAGGGGTCGGCAGATTTTGCGGTTCCAGCGTAAGCACTGACCGCGAGATCGGTGTTACGACGTCGTCTTTCTGATTGCATCCGATCATCATCCCGGCAAACATGACTGTGCCGAAAATCAACAGAATCAGACGCGCGTGTATACCTTTCAAGTCCCTTCCTCCTTCAATCAGACCCAACCCTAACCGTAAGGCGGGTAAATCAGTAGCCGCCAATATACCCGCCGCCGGGAAAGACTGTCAAGCCATTTCCCGGAAGAAAATTCAGTCTGCCGAAAAGACGTTTGGCGTCACCTGTTGTTTAAAGATTTCCCCCTGTTAACCGATAATTCCACAAAAGGTTGTCACGATACACAAAGTGAGGTATGGGCCTTGAGAACCTGTCCCAAATGTCAGACCGAACTGGTAATCGACGGTGGCGAGCGTTGCCCGGTGTGCAGCGCCGACCTCTCTTCCGTTGCCGGTCATTCGGCGCCGTCAGACGACGATGCCAAGTTTGAAGTAACCGAAGCGCACGATGACCAGCGCGATCTGGTCGGAGGCAGCGGCCGCGTCTCGCGTCGCCATGAACTCGATATCGAAGACGAAGCCAGCATCACCTCGCGCCAGACCAACAATAGAAGCAAAGCGCCGGCGCCCGAACAATTCTCGCGCGACCCTCAAGACGTACAAAGCTCCGACGCCGTCGCTGTAGCGGCTGCGGCTACTGTAGTCGACAAGAACGCTATCTCAAAGTTGTCAGCTCAGGAAGTCGAAGCGATCTCCAAAAACCTCTACGGAAACAACAAATCGTTTCTCAATGATCGCGAAAAACGCGACCTGTTAAAAAAGAACGATTCGTCGCATCAATCAGGTCACGCTTCTAACTCAGAGCCGCCGATCGCCAACTCCGACCCCGGCGATCCCAATCGTCCGAGAATGGCGAAACGAACCCGTGGTGTCGCCTGGTTCTATCGCAACTGGATTCAGGTAGTCGGCCAGAATGATCTGCGCGATCAGGACGAGATCGTCATCAACGATCGCCCGTACCTGCTCCGAAAAAAGAAATTCAGTCCCAAATTCATCATCGCGGCTATTTCTCCGATCGCCGCAGTGATTCTCTTCTTCATCGGCTCCACCCTGACTCAGTCCATCAGTGGAAAAGGGCGTGTTGTCGGATTTGTCACCGACGCTGAAGGGCGTCCGGTCAATCAAGCCGCGACAATTCGCATCGCCGACGGCCAGACCGTCAAAGTAAATGGGCAGGGATTCTTCGTGAGCGACCCGGTCAAGAGCGGCTCGCACAAGATTGAATGCGTCGTCAACGGCGCCGTAGTCGGTTCCGATTATGCCACCGTCGTCTCCGGAGAAATCACGACCGTAACCATCTCGCCGTCTTCGGTGCACCCAGTTCCGGCGGTCACCGACGCCCAGGCCCAGGAACCGATACCGCAATCCGAGCAGTACTCAGAAGAACCGGCTTATCAGCAGCAGCAGCCGACTCAGTCGCGGCCGACCGCCTCAAAGCCCGCGCCTGACAATTCCGGTCGCGCGGTATCATCTGATCCGAATGCCCGACTGTTGCTTGACGCTGATGTCGAGGGCGCTACGCTCTCGCTCAATGGTCGTGTCGTCGGCGCCGGTAATCTCACCTATTCGCGTCTCAAACCCGGACATTACGACTACGAGATTGCCAAAGACGGTTACAAAACCGCGCGCGGTACAGTTGATTTGGTGGCCGGCAAAACGACCAGTATTACGGCCCAGCTGACCGCCCAAAAGTCGACCCCCAACAAACAGACCCTGCCGGCCGAAGAAGAACACTATCAGGCCGCAATGGCCGCGATGACCGCTTCTGATTTCACCACCGCCGAAACTGAATTCACGGCCGCCATCGACGCCAAACCCAGTTATGCGTCTGCATACACCGGACTGGGCGATCTCAAATCCAAAACCGGTCGCTCCTCCGAAGCTTCGCAGGATTACCTGCGCGCAGCCGAGATCTATCGAGTCGCCGGCGATCTGGGGAAAGCCCTCATTGCCTATAACGGCGCCGTTCGCACCGACAAGACCTCAAGCGCCGCTCTGCTTGGACGCGGGAATCTCTACCTCGCGCGCGGCGAACAGATTGCAGCGATCGCCGACTATGAGCAGGTCGCGTCTATTGATCGACGAAATCCACAGGCCTACTATGGTCTCGGCATGGCTCGCTTCGCTCAGGGCAACCCCAAGCAGGCGATCAAGCACTTCAAGGATGCCCGGTCCCTCGAACCGAAGAACGCCGACATTCACCAGTATCTAATGCTCTGCTACTTTGCTACTGATGATATCAAAGAAGCCAAAAAGTCGTACGAAGACTTTGTGGCAGTGGCAAACGATACCCAGCTCAGGCAGGTAAAGAGCAACCCCAAATTCGGCGCCGTGCTTCGCGTTGTCGAGGGTCAGTAAATATGCCCTCACCGCGCCGTCTGAATTGCTGGGAATATCATAATTGCGGACGCGAACAGGGCGGCCTCATGGTCCCCATGCTGGGTCTCTGCCCCGCCGCCTCCTCTATGAAACACGACGGCCTCAACGGCGGCGTTGCCGCCGGTCGGTCCTGCTGGCTGGTTCCCAATGCCGGATGTCGGGCCACAGCTCAGCCGGACGGCTCGGTGCGATCCTGCCACGAATGCAGTTTCTACCGCCGCGTCGTGACCGAAGAGAAAGATCAGACGGTGGGTGCTCTGCACTCGGTACCGGCCTGACCAAAACTCTTTTGCGCAAAACAAAAAACCGCCCGGACTTCTCCGGGCGGTTTTTCTTTGACTTGTTCGCTCTGATTACTTCACAGATGTCACGAAGCCATTGACTTTGTACTTCTCGTGAAGTTCTGAAAGCGCCGACTCTGCTTCGCTGACCGATTCATACTTTCCCACCCGAACCCGGTAATACGTCGTGCCCTCTACCACCGCCATTGTCTTGAAAGCCCGGTATCCACCTTTGGCGAACTTTGTCACCAGCATCGTTGCTTCTGCCTCGTCGGGCGTGCTGACCACCTGCACCACAAAACCTGTTCCGGTCGGCGACTCATCAGAGGGTGTTGCTTGTGTCACAACCGGCGGTGCAATCTTCACCGGGACATCGTCCTTCTTCGGCATTTCCTCCTGGGGAATAGCGCCGGCATCCATTACTTGCTCTTTTGATTCTGTGGGAGTTGCCGACATCTGGGAATCGCCGGCAAGATTGGACATCTGCTTGGTGGTCTCCGCGTGCATCTCTTGCGACGTCGCATTGTTCGAGGAACTGTCCGCCTTTCCCTGAGCGTCTCCGGAGGATATCTGCGCCGAAATCTGCGCCACCGCCGAATCGAATTGCCCTGGTTGGGTCATACTCGCCGTGTCAACCGACGACGGATTCACGACCGTGTCTCCGCTCCTCATAGCGGCTTCCAGGCGAGCTGCCTCTTTTTGCTTTTCTGAACAACTTATGCCGACGACAACAAAGAGCGCGGCAACCCACAATGTCCTGACGGTGCTCATATCTATTCCTGTTTCAACTACTTACAATCGTTGCGGTCTCGGCGGGGCGGCCGTTCTGGTCACCCGGCCAGCCAGATATAGGATTTGGTCTGCTGGCAGTCAACAAAAAGGGACAGCATTGGCCGAAACAAAATCTTGAATTTGCACGCTTGTTTGTATAACCTTTGCGACCAGAGAAAAAAGGATTCTATGAGAGCGTTTGACAGTATTCTTGACATGATAGGACACACGCCGCTTGTGCGCCTGCGGACCTCCATTCCGCAGCCCGTTCGCGCGTATGTAAAACTCGAGTTTCAAAACCCGACCGGCTCGGTCAAAGACCGCATGGCGCTCCACGTCATCCGAAAAGCGCTGGCCGAAGGAAAAATCAAACCGGGCGACACCGTGATCGACAACACGTCGGGCAATACCGGCTCGGCTCTTGCGATGGTCGCCACCGTTCATGGACTCAGAGCAATTCTCGTAACACCCGAAAAGACGAGCCAGGAAAAAGTCGATCTGATAAAATCGTTCGGCGCCGAAGTCATCATCACTCCAACCGAAGCCGGCCACCACGACCCCGCCGGATGTTATATGGTGGCGCGGCGTCTGGCCCAGGAGCACGGCTACTTTGACGTCAACCAGTACGACTCGCAGGAAAATGTCGAGGCCCACTATGTCAGCACCGGACCGGAAATCTGGGATGACACCGACGGAAAAATCACGCATTTCGTCGCCGGTATCGGAACCGGCGGCACTTTCTCCGGGGCGGCGCGCTACTTAAAGGAGAAAAATCCGAACATTCGCACCATAGCTGTCGATCCCGAAGGCTCGATCTTTGCCGCCTTCATAAAAGAAAAGCGGGAGATCGAAGGGCACACCTACAAAGTTGAGGGAATCGGCTCGGACGTTATCACCAAAGCCCTGCATCCGCAGTTTGTCGACGACGTCGTCACGGTCTCCGACAAAGACTCATTCAATCGCGCCCGCCAGATTGCCCGAGTCGAGGGAATATCCGGCGGTGGCTCGTCTGGAAGCGTCGCCTGCGCGATGGAACAAGTAGCACGCACCGCGCCCTCCGGCTCTGTCATAGTTGGAATCTTTGCCGACGCCGGCATCCGCTATCTGAGCAAATGCTACAACGACGAGTGGATGCGCAAGCAGGGCTTTATGGCCGCTCAAGAGGAAAACGTGCGGTCATGAAACGCCTCCTCGTCATTCTTGGACTTCTCGCAATCGCCGCTGGCGCCACGCGTGCCCAGACACAAAACACGCTCGTGTGCCCCGAGCCCAATTGGGACTGGGGCGCGGTGGGTATCGATTTCGATCTGACCCACACCTATCTGCTCATCAACCAGACCTCGTCGATAATCCAGATCGACTCGGTCATCGCCCCGTGCGACTGTTCACTGGCCCGACCCACCGACTCGACCCTCGATCCCGGTGATACGGCCCGCGTCGTTCTCAAATTCAGCACCCGCGATTTCTATGGCCGAACCACCAAGCAGGTTGATGTATACTGGCGCGACGGATCCCGGCACTACCTTCAGCTGACTTACTCAGCAACGGTCGGCCAGTACGCCGGCGGATTAAAACCCGACCCGGTGAGTGTCTTCCTGCTCCCGAGTCAGTCGACGCGCAAAATCTACATCCCGGTCATTCAGAACAAACTCTTTTCCGAAGCTGAAATAGTTGGCGATCTCGTCGCCTATAGTGATATCGTCAGTGTGGAATTTACCAATCGTAAAGCGCGCACCGGCGAAAAGCTGGAGCTTGAGGTAACAGCCAAACCCGATCTCCCAGCAGGCACGTACATTTCCAATTTTCGGTTCAGCGTCAAAGTGATCTTCAAGGGAGAGCCGCAGATAGTCCTGATCACCATCCCCACCAAGGTAGTGCGCTACTGAGGCAACAAAGACTGCAAGGAGCGTCGTAATCCCATTTCGCCCGAAGTTTTCTTGACATTTTTTTGCAGTCGGCGTATATATGCGATAGATACGAGGGTGACTCTCTGCTGTCCCTGGGTAGTTTCCTAGCCCCCTCTACCCAACCAGAGTAGCGCCCTCTAAAATTTTAGGGGAAAAGAAAAAGGCCGCGACAAGCGGCCTTATTTTTTGCCAAAAGCGAAATTCGAGTTACGCTTTGACGATGCAGTCGACCGGGCACACCGCGACGCAGTGCTGGCCGTCGGCCTGATCTTCGCACTCGTTGCAGGTGTTGGCGTCGATCACATAGATATCTCCCTCAGTAATCGAACTGGTCGGACATTCCGGCAGACACAATCCACACGCCGTGCATTCATCGGTTATTTTCATCGCCATATCATCTACCTCCTAAGTTATTCGTCCCTCGGCTCTTGGCCTTTTCAATTCGCCCTCAATATAGGTATGACGATCATAAACACAAGCACGAAGCTCTGCCAAAGTGCGAATCGGTGACGTCACCGAAAATTGAATGCACTCCCGCAGTAAAAGTGCACCAAAGAGTAATCATAACCTGATGCCGAATACCGATTGAACTGACTTGAGGTCTTAGTCTGGACTGTTGGGTGAGAAAGAAAAAAGGCGCCATCCAGATTCGAACTGGAGAATAAAGGTTTTGCAGACCTCTGCCTTACCACTTGGCTATGGCGCCGAAAATAAAAGCGGGAAACGAGACTCGAACTCGCGACAGCCACCTTGGCAAGGTGGTGCTCTACCAACTGAGCTATTCCCGCTTACATGTCAAATGTCGGCGCGGCCTTGCGGCCGCGACAGAGAATATATATCGGCCCGCGCCAAAGTCAAATCAATTCAGATATTATCGACCCTGTCGAAATGCCCTAACCTGTTGATCGACATTGGACTGAATTCTCGGATAAAACCACGGCACCAGCTTGCGAAGCCAACGTTGATGAATCGCGGCCTTCTGCTGATTTCCCTCGACTGAGGCGTACATCAGCAATTCCTTGTGCGGTTCATACAGTGTCGAGTCGACCCCGCACAAGCTATCTAAAATCGGCTTTGCCAGATCATGCTTCTGAGCTAAAAACAAGCAGAATGCTTTGTAATAGGCCAGATACACATACGCCGGTTTCGGCGACACCATGATGGCGCTGTCCATTTGCACCACCGCCTGCAGGTACTGACCCTTCGTATACAAGTCGAGCCCGATTTTGTAGTGATGCACGTATCGCTCAGGATACGTTGGCTCAAGCGATCCGGTAACCGGACGCATCAGCTTGTAGGCCGGGCTTATGAGTCCACCGGCCCCCGGAATATTCGCATCCGGGAAAAACCACCCGATCGTACGGTAACTGTTCATGAATGCCGGGTACAGAAGCAGAGCCCGCTCCGCGGGTGCCGACGGCTTCGCGCCGGTCGAGAAGACGATATAATCCGGCGCACGGGACAAAATATACTTCGTATTGTGTTTCTGCTCTTTCCAGGTGGTCGTCATACCCGGGATCGGCGGCTCGGAATATCTCGCGATTGTCGAATCAGTCAGACCGAGCATATCAATGATCGTGTGCCCCATCAAATCATACCCAAAAATTCCAATCGTCGGCGTGGCGACACTGAAATTGGTGGTATCGGTGCGCTTCATTTCCTGTGCGGTAAATTCCATTTTCTGTGTGAACCGCTTTTCGTTTGTATTAAACGTCTCCACCGTCGTTCGCGGGAAATACCAGGTCAGCGGAATAGTGACCATGGCGGCGCAGAACAAAATCAGGTGCTGAGTTTGACTCTTGAGCTGCGCCACCGTCACCCAAAGCGCGGTCACGACCACTGCCGCGCTGGCGCCGGCCAACGGCACATAAAATCGGTGCACCTTGAGCACGTCGCCGCCAATCAGCGTGATATAGGCAGTGTATCCAACCACCACCCACCAGATCTTTTTCTGCGTGTCGGAGAGCTTTCCGATAATCAGATACACAAGCCCCGCCGCGATTCCGATCCCCCAGAATCCATAGTGCCGCAAAAACTCCCAGGTATACTCATACCCGTTCTGCAGTTGATCCCAGTGAAAACTCGTTTTGGCATAAAAGGGATTGGGCAGAATTCCGTGGTAATATCCCAGCTTGAATCCGACCATCGGCAAACTCAGCACAAAGGCCGAAGCCAGACATAATAGCGTGAACGTCGGCAACCGCCGCTCAACCAGCGCTTCTGCGATCACCAAAATTCCGCAGACAACCGCTCCCTCCGGCCGAAACCAAACCGCCATAACCATCCCGAAGATCAGAAGCCAGCTTCGCCGGAGCCACCAAAAGAGTGACAGCCCGACACTGAATGAAAATGCCGCCGTTTCAAGTCCCGCCGGGCTCCAGTATGCCACACTTTGATTGATCCCGACTAAGTAGGCGACCAGCAGGGCATACCACTTTCCCTTCTCCCCAAGAACCTCCCGACCAATCAAGTATGCGAGCACCACCAGCCCGGCGCCAAGCACCAGACCAGTGAGCTTCGAGATCAAAATGTAATCCAGTGCCCAGGAGCCCCAAAGGAGCAGATAGATCACCCAACCGAAATTGGTGAATCCCTCTACGCGCTCGCCGATATTGTAGACGAGGCCATGTCCATCCAGATAATTCTGGACATATCGATACGAAATGTAGGCATCGTCCTGAATGAAATTCAGTTTGATCGCAAAAATCAGCCAGATTGCTACCGCCGGCAGAATCAGCAGGGCCGGGCCAATATATTTCTTGTAACTCGGTTCGTTCATGTGATGGTATCGCCTATTGGTTTCCGCAGAATAGCTCATTACGCCGACCGAGACAACGAGAAATCAGCATGACACGCGCTGTGTTCATCTACCGTTCCAATCCATATGACCGTCTCACTACCACCTCGAATGGGCCGGCAAACCAGGGTTCAAGTCGATAGAGCCAGGTTCGATGCAGTCTTATCGCCGCTTCATCTTTTCGTCCATACGCCAAAAACAACAATGTTTGATGCGCCGGCGGACACAACGAGTCACGTGCCAAACACTGGGAAAAGAGCCGAAAGGCCTCGGCGTCCTTGCTTGCCACAAAACAGTACCATCCCTTTACTGCCAATAGCGGTACCGACGGTGTATCGGGAAAGGCGCGGAAAGCGGCATCGAACATGACCTCCGACGAATCATACTTGTGCGCGTTCATATATTCCATGCCGCGCTTCATTTTGTCGACATAGTCGATCGGATAAATCGGCTCAATCGTTCCGGTTATCGGATGAACCAGTTTATACGCATTGTTGATTTGCGGTGTCAGTTGACCGTTGGGCGCCGGCGTGTACCAGCTCAACATCGCATACGACGTATTGAACTGACGGTACAAAAAGAGCGATTTTTCAGCGGGCGCCGACGGCTTCAGGCCGGTCGAAAAAACAATGTAATCCGGCGACTGCGAAAGCAAATAGCGGCTGTTGTACTGACGCTCCCGCCAGGTAGAGGTAATTTCATCGGCATCGGCAATCGGATGCCGCGCGATGGTCGAATCGGTCAGTCCGAGCATATCGATCACCCGATGACCGATCAATTCATAACCAAACACGCCGATGGTCGTGGCGGCGGCCGAGAAGTTGGTGCTGTCGGCTTCCCGTAGCGCCCGACCAACAAAACCTTGATTGTACACCAACCCTTGTTCTGAGTTGTTGTACGACTTCACATACGAATTGGGTATCCAATAGGTCAACGCTGCGGCGCAGCCGCCAACGACAAACAGGATCAGATTTCGACTCGCGCCGCTGAGACTTTTGATAAATCCCCAGAGCCCGATCAATAGTATGATCGCGCTTGCACCCGCCATCGGGACATAGAAGCGATGGACTTTCAACACATCGCCGCCCACCAGCGTGACATAAACTCCATATCCTACAAGCGCGAGAAGCACTTTCTGGTGATTGACCTGAAGCTTTCCCATAAACCACAAAATGATTCCGGCCGCTAAACCAAGTCCCCAGAAGCCATAGTCGGCGAGAAATTTCCACGAATATTGCGCACCATGCACAATCTGATCGATGCCCAAACCTGTCTTGGCGTAGAACGGATTTGGAAAGATGCTATGATAGTAGACGAGCTTGAATGCAACCATCGGCATGCTCAGCACCAAGGCGCTGATCAGACACCGCAAGGCGAACTTGGGAAGTTGCCGTTCGACAATCCAATCGACAACGAAAATTACTCCGCAAATGACCGCCCCCTCCGGTCGAAGCCACACTGCGAGCGTCATCCCCCAGATCAGCAGCGGACTCGAACGCAGCCACCAGTAAAAACACCCGGCCACCGCCACCGAGAAGGCCGCCGTCTCCAGTCCGGCCGGGCTCCAATAGGCGACGCTTTGATTGGCCGCTACCAGATACGCGGCAACTACCGCAAACCAGCGATTGTTTTCATCGAACACGCGGGACCCGATGAAATAGGTCATCACTACCAGCGTCGCGCCCAAAGCGTAGCCGGTCAACTTTGAAATGGCGATGTACTTAATGCCCCACGAGCCCCACATGATAAGATAGACGACCCACCCGAAATTCGTGAACCCCTCAACCCGCTCGCCGATGTTGTACACCAGCCCATGGCCGTTCAGGAAATTCTGCACATAGCGATACGAGATAAAGGCGTCATCCTGGAGAAAATCCAGCCGAATGGCCAGAAAAAAGAAAAGTGCAACAGCGGGTATAACACACAGCAAGCCGAGGCGTAGAGACTTCACTCCGTTACGCCTCTCAGATCACGCGGACATCAGTTGTCGGTAGAGCGATTCGTACTTGGCGGCCGAAGCATCCCACGAAAAATCCGCCGCCATCCCCGCCTTCAGAATTTCATTCCACTTGCGCTTTTTGGGAAAAACGGTAATCGCCCGTTTGAGTGCCACAAGCATGGCGCTTCCGCTGTAGGCGTCGAAAACAAAACCGGTCCCGGTGCGCGATTCGGGATCATAGTCGATAACCGTGTCGGCCAGTCCCCCGGTCTTTCTCACTATCGGAATCGTTCCATATCGCAGTGAGTACATTTGATTAAGCCCGCACGGTTCGTAGCGCGACGGCATCAAAAACAAATCGGCCCCGGCCTCGATCCGGTGTGCCAGCGCATCATTGAAAGTGAGATAGACTTTGAGTTTGTCGGGATACTTCGACTGCCACATCGCCAACAACTCGTGATACTTCTGCTCGCCGGTGCCAAGTACAATCATCTGAATCGGCAGCGCGAACAACTCATCGGCGACTTCGGCCAGCAAATCAAGCCCTTTCTGGTCGGCCAGACGCGTGATCATGCCGACCAGTGGCGCCTTCTCTCGAATAGGCAGCCCGGCCTCGCGCAAAAGCTCGGTTTTACATTCCCGCTTGCCGGTCAGATTCTTCAAATGGTACGGCCGCGGAATTCTTCGGTCACGATTGGGCGACCAAACAGCATAATCGACTCCGTTCAGAATGCCCACCACATCGGTGCCTCTCTGACGTAAGACTCCCTCAAGCCCGAAACCGTACTCGGAGGTCTCCTGAATTTCCTTCGCGTAAGTCTCCGACACCGTCGTAACCCGATCTGACAGCACGATCCCTGCCTTAAGAAAATTCACTTTCCCGAAAAACTCGACCGGACCGGTGACCGGATAGAAGTAACCTTCGGGCAATCCGAGCATATAGAAGCGGTCACCCGCAAACAGACCCTGATAGCCGATATTGTGAATGGTGAGAACAGTCTTTGTCTTTGCGAACGACGGATCACCCAGATACCGGGTTTTGAGAAAGGCCGGCACCAGCGCAGATTGCCAATCGTGGCAATGAATGATGTCCACTCCCTCGCCGAGACCCCGAATTGCCTCCAGACAGGCCAGCGAAAACATCGCAAACCGCTCGTCGTTATCTGAAAAGTCGGTGCCCGTCTTCGGATCGACATACAAATCGGCGCGATCGAAATATTTCGGGTTGCCCACCAGATAAATGCTGGGTCCGCTCGCGTCCGAAACCACTCGCTCAAGCGAAAACGAAGTTGTATTGCCGCCCAGATTAAGCGTCGGTGTAATTCCCGTCGACTCGATCTTTAGCGTATTCGCCGCAATCGAAGCATACTTGGGCACGAAAACTGAAACCGAATGCCCGCTCGCGACAAGCGCCGAGGGCAGCGCCCCCAACACATCGCCCAGCCCGCCGGTGCGCACAAGCGGCGCGACCTCGGGCGTGATCATGGCAATACGCAGACTATCCATGAGAACCGGTCGGCCTGACCGCCTCTGGTCGGGAGGCAACGTCGATATTTCTTAGGTACGCCGCCGCCTCTTCCGGCGCGGTCGGATTAATGTAAAACCCCGATCCCCACTCGAATCCCGCCACTTTGGTCAGTTTGGGAATTAACTCGAAATGCCAATGGAAATACTCATGACTATCGCGCGCGATTGGCCGCGTGTGCAAAATAAAATTGAGCGGCGGGTTGTTCAGCGCGAGCTTGAGCCGAGCGAGTGAATCTTTGAGGCAACGAGCCAACGTCAGATACTCGCTGTCGGCCAATTCAAGAAAACTCGACTGATGCGTCTTGGGAATGATCCAGGTCTCAAAGGGAAAGCGCGAGGCGAACGGTTCGAACGAGATAAAGGCATCGTGATCTTTCACCAGCCGGGAATTGTCGTCGATCTCTTGTCTCACGATATCGCATCCTGCCGGATGATGTCGCAGTAGATGCACCGCTCTTTGAAATCGTGATACTTCTTCGCTCCTTCCATCTCCTCAACAACCCGCTTCGGTATGATCGGGGTCGCGATCAGCTGACTGTGCGAATGCTCAAGCGACGCTCCCGCTGCTTCGCCGTGATTTTTGAATATCAAAATATGCTTGAAACGCAGGTCGCGCTCCAGATCGATCATCCGCTCACGGTACGCCCACAAAACATCGCGAACTTCCCAATCGGTCAAATCAACCAGATCGCGCCCATGGTCGGGCGTTTCGATAATGACTTCGTGCGCTCCCACTCCCTGCATCTTGTCGTAGATGCCGTGCGGCTCACGGCGAGTGTCGCCTTCGATCACTAGCGCCGGATATCGATTGGAAATGACGCGCAGTCGCCACCCCGGATGATTCGGCTCGGAATTCGGCTGACGATACGCCAACACCTCCGGCGGAGTCGAGGCCTCATTGCCCGGACAAAACGGGCACAGCGAGGCGTCACTTCGCGGCGGTATCGATGTAATCGCGGAAGGACGTTTGCCGCGTTCGGTGTTTACAATCACCCAGCGGCCGATAATCGGGTCTTTGCGGAGTTCGGGCAACTCAATCTCCTGTGTGAAGGGATGATAGGACGGGGCTTTTGCCTTGTCAAGTTTGCGCGGCAGGGATTTCTGCACTCAACAGAAATCTATGCATCCGTCGGTTGTAACTACACTTTCAAAGGCAAGTTTCATGGCCGTCGCTTCGGCGTCGGAGAGTTTCTGGCGGCGCCGCTCCATCGACTTGGCGGCTGTATCTATTGCCTTGTCGAATTGATGCACATCCCACTGCTCGGAATTCCCCCACTTGAACGAGGGCACTTCCTTGTCGGTAATCAGCGATCCACCGAATATGTTACAGCCGACGCCAATGACGATACCGGTATTCAGAAGCGTACCGATGCCGAACTTGGTATGATCGCCAATGAACGATCCAACTTTGATCGATCCGCTGTCCAGCGATTTTCCATTGAGCGACACGCGAATGGTCGAATAGTTATTTTTCAGATCGGAATTGGTCGTCATCGCGCCGAAATTCACCCACGAGCCGACATAACTGTGTCCAATAAACCCGGCGTGGTATTTGTTCACATACGACTGAAAGATCGATTCTTCAACCTCTCCCCCGGTTCGACAGGTGTGACCGATCGACACCCCAGTGTACTTCCCGGCCCCGACAATACAATTGGCGCCAATTGCACTCGGTCCATAAATCGCCGCGTGGGCTTCAACTCTTGTATTCTGGCCGACATAGACCGGCCCCGATCGCGCGTCAATCACCGCACCGGGTAGCACCTCGACTCCGTCAGACAACAGGACATGCTCTCTGCCCAATACGTAAGCTCCGGGATGCACTACCGCATTCGTTTCGGCATTCGTCTTCAGCGCAGCAAAGTCCGCTCGGAGGGCATCGTCGATTTCGGCGACAAAGTCCCACAAATACTCGAACAGCGTCGCGCTCGTCCGGACATCGGGAATCTCATCCGCCTTTTCCGCGTATAGGTCCACATACGCAGACGGTCCCGCGACTTTTGACGTATGGTTCACCATCGGCGCTTTGAACACCACCGCAATGGTCCGCTCATGACTGTCGACAAACCTCGTTGTCAATTTCGCTTCAGACACGAGTTGGGCCAGATTCCCGAACTTGCGAATCCGACTGTTTACGAAGAGAACTTCCTCGCCTTCGTTTCGCTTGATGATATTGAACGGCAGTTCCGGATAGTTGTGCGTCGCAAGCTGGCCGATACCGTCGCGCACCGCCAGACAAATTCGAGCCCCGGCGAAGGACTGCAGCGGTCGTTCGAATTGAGCGACTATTCCTGCGCGCAACATGGCAGTCGGACGCAGATAGGTCAGCGGCAGAAAATTTACAAACTTGTCATCTTCGTATACACAAATAGTCATACTCTGAAACTTCCATCATTTGGCGTGTCGGTCGATCCGCCACTTCTTAGCATATGTATCGGCTGTTTCCTTGCCAACTATCTCTTCGGTCAATTGTAGCGCAAACAACATCGCCGCCCCCGGTCCCATTCCGGTTACGATATTCGCGTCTACCGTCACTTGTTCGTTGGTGACGATTGCTCCGGCGGCCGCTAATTTTTCGTTGAATGACGGATCACCCGTGGCGCGCTTCCCCTTCAATATCCCGGCTGCCTCGCCCAGCACATGACTCGGCGCGGCGCAAATCGCCGCCACAAGCTTGGCTTGGCGGTGCTGCCGTCGAGCCAGATCTACCACTCGCGCATCGGCGGCCAGTCCCTGCGCGTTGACGCGTCCGCCCGGAAAGATTACTGCGTCAAAGGAGAGATTGAGCGCTTCGTTTAAGTCTGTATTGGGAAGAATGGTCGATCCGTATGCTGCTTTGACCGGACCGGGCTTGAGTCCCGAGATCGACACCTGCACACCTGCCCGCGTGAGTACGTCGATAGGAGCAATCGCCTCGATGTCTTCAAAGCCGTCGGTCAATACCACCAGCGCTTGCTTGATCGTCATGTCAGTCCTTCCGAGGGGTAGGTTATGCATAGCGACCGAAAAGCTAAGCTGTCAAGGCGTGGATGTCAAAGAGATCGAAGATGTTTGAAAAGAAGAGGAATTCTTTTCGCGATCGCGAGTGAATCGGTCAGCGGGTCTTGAGAATCCGCGAGATTTCGTCCTGACGGTGCTTCAGCAGATTCACTTCGTGTTCCAGCCGCTCGATATGATCGGCCAGAATGCGCAGCATCAGGTGTTCAGGAAGACTCTCTCCCCGTTCGGCTTCCAACATATCAATATGCTCCCGCAAGGTCGGTGCTTTTTGAGTCGTTGTGGACATTCCTCAGTTGGTCTCCTTCCTCCCACAATGGGAGGTTGCTCACTATATCGACCTAATCTGGAAATCCTTGAACGACGAAATTAGAAGATGAGAACACGAAGCGACAAGAATCAGCTTGAAGGAGCCCCCGTAAGGCGTTGCAAATCAGTTGCTTTTGCCGCCCAAATCAAAGACTTCGAAAATGTCCGGATGCGGCTTGGGAATAACATGTGCCGACACGAGCCCGCCAATCTTCTGAGCCGCGGTTGCGCCGGCATCAGTCGCCGCTTTGCAAGCGGCTACATCACCGCGCACGATGACCGTTACATACCCGCCGCCGGTTCGATGGCACCCGACCAACTCCACCGTGGCCGCTTTGATCATGGCATCAGTTGCTTCAGTCGCGCAGACCATCCCGCGTGTTTCGATCATCCCAAGGGCGCTCATTGACTGGTCTCCATTTGCCGGCAAATCTGCTCAAGACGTCTTATCGAGTCAAAATAAAAGTTTTAGGAGTAGGTCTTGGTGAAGTACGCGCCGGCTGACTTGAGAACGTCTCGCAAACTCTGGGGCTCCAGTACTTCCGCCTGATTTCCAAACCCGGCCACCCACCTGCCAATCTCTTCTATCCCCCGTACCGTGACCGAATAGATCACCGAACCGTCTTTGTTCTTCTCTACCCATTCAGTCGGGTGGTGCTTGCCAAGTAACACGATTTTGGCCGCCGCTCCGGAAAATCTGATCCTCACTTCCACCGACTCCCCGGTATGTATCTGCCAGCTGCCCTCGAAATAGCTGCGAGCCGATACCCCTTTCTGCCGCGAGAATCGCTGATCAGTCACGGTGGCGCTGCGGAGCCGATCAAGCCGGAAAGTCCGGAAATCCTTTCGACGGTGACACCACGCGACAAAGTAGAACGCCCGAGATCTGAATACGATAAAGTACGGATCGACCAATCGTTTTCCCAGCCCCGACGACACCGAGTCATATTCGATTTCGAGCGACCTCTGCTCAGAGGCCGAGGTTTCTATGTCCCCGAAGTATCTCTCACCCGCGCGCGGATCCTCAGTCGACGGAATATCCATCGCCATTGCCTCGATCGAGGTCCGCCGTCGCTGCTTTACCGAATCATTCAGCCCGGCTTCGATTTTGGCCCGGACACGGCGCAGCGCTTCGCCATACCGCGCGGTTTTGCGAAGCGGCGTGGATTCCAGCGCCAGTTTAATCGCCTGATATTCGTCGAAATTGAAATTGAGCGGCGGCAAAAAACTATCCGAAGCGAGCTTGTACCCGCGATCAAAATAGATCGGCACCTCGGCTTCTGATAAACTTATCAGGTCGCGGTAAATAGTCCGTTCCGTCACGCTGCATTCGCCGGCCAGGGCGCTCGCGTTGAGCGATTTCCGTGCGCGCAACAGATTCAGGATGTACAGTAGTCGATCGTGCTTGGTCATTGAACTTGCCGTTTGTGCAGCGAATATACCCCCGCTCCGGTATCGTGTCAATGTAGGGAGATCCCTATAGTCGACGCCCTATCACCGCGGTCTCATCACGATCAACCCGCCGGTTCTCATGCACTTACGACTCATTTTTCATCCGGCACTCGCTTTGCAACCTACTCGGGCAAAGGAACGGAAACCAGCAAGCCACCGAGGGAAGAATGGCAAGGCGGAAAAGCAGACGCAGAGGCGAGTCAGGCAATTTCAGTCTGAGCGGCTTCTTAATGAAACTCCTCTTCGGAGTTGTTCTCATACTCATCGTGCTCACGCTCTCCCAGTGCACGGTCAAGAAACCCCAGTCGCCAACCTGGGACACCAAGCTCATCGTGCCGCTCGTGAATCGAACCTATCCGATGGCTGAATTGATACAAAAACTCGGTCAGGATGAAATCGGGTTCGATGCCGACAGCAATGTGATCTTCTCGATGACGCGCGAACTCGACACCTTCCGCATATCGCAGGGTGATCTGTCGATCGGCGCCATGTCGTATTCGCTGTCGCAGCAATTGGGAACTATCAATATCAATACGCCAGCTCCGGCGACCATGAATGCGCCGCTCTCCACCATCCAACCCTTGGCGCTCGGTGGAAATATCCCCGCGAGTTCATTCACGCTTTACAACGATCCGAGTCCGTCCAGCGCAATGACCTCAGCCACCGTTGCCAGCGGCTCGCTCAAGATAACCGTGAACAATAACCTCGGATTGGATTTGGATTCGGTCACGGTTACACTTCACGATCTGCTCAACGGCGTGCCGCTCGGAAGCCACACCTTTCCAAGCGGCATCTTGACCGGATCATCCGATTCGATGAACATCGATCTGAGCGGCGAAACACTTTCCAATCAGCTTCGCTGCATCCTGGCCTGCCACACCCCGGGCGGAACACTTCTGGTCACCGGCAATCAGGATATCACCAGCACCATGTCGTTTTCAAATCCGTTTACGGTATCAGCTGCAACGGCTCAGGTGCCGGCGCTTTCGCGTTCGTTTTCGCAGAATGTCGGCCTGAATAAGTCAACCGCCGTCTACGACGCGACTCTTCAAAGCGGCCAGCTTTCGCTCCAGATAGCTAACAACACCCCGCTCTCGTCCAGCGTGGTCATCACGCTTCCGGACTTTCTGCAGAACGGCTCACCGATGGTAATCAGTCGAAACATTTTCCCGTTTGGCAACTCGAGTGTAAACGTAAACTTGGCTGGAGTGAATCTGCATCCATCCGACCTAACCTACCCCCAGAGCATCCCGATGAACATCGCTGCCTCATCGAACGGTTCGGGTTCGGGCACGGTGCAAATCAACTCGACGCAGGGCTTCGACGTCACCGCTTCACTTTCTGGCGTCACGGTCGCCTCAGTCACCGGCGTCGTCGCGCCGACCGATGTCGCCATCTCGCCCGTTGATCAGTCAATCGATGTCCCTCAGGGATTCGACTCTGTCCAGCTGGCCCACGCCACTCTGAGCTTGGAAATCATCAATGCCGTTGACCTTCCCGGCTCGCTTTCGCTTCATCTGTCGGGCAACAATGGCAAGACGCTTGATCTCAACGGAACTATCGCGCGCGGCACCGGCGCCAATCCGGTTGTGAATACCATTGTTGACAGCAACGTCGCCAACTTCCTGTGGCCGTTGCCGAGTCAGCTTTCGCTGACCGGAACCGCCACCTATGGCGATGGCATGGCCGCAGGCACTCTTACCAACAACGACTTCGTCTACGCACGCGTGAGTATCAACGCGCCCTTCGAGCTGATCGTCCACCAGTCGACCGTCCGCCCCGACATCAGCAGCGAAGATATGGACACCGCCGCGATGAATGACATCGCCGACCATGTCACCACCGCTCGTTTGGTTTATACGCTGAACAACCATCTTCCGCTCGGCGCGACGTTTTCGCTTTTGCTCAACGGCGATTCGGCCACTGCCTATTCCAATCCGCAGGTAACTATCAACAATCTCTTCGTCACCGCCGCATCGGTGAACGGCTCCGGCCTGGTCACTACTGCTGTGTCCACTGGCGAACAGTTCGTCGATCTGGACAGTGTCGAGGTTCAGGTCCTGCGCAACCCGACCCTTTGGATTGCCAGTCAGATCACACTCGATTCAACGGGAGCCGTGCCGGTCAAGCTGACCGCGCAGGACTATATCACAGTCACCGCTCGCGCTGAAATCGAATACCGCTTCGACGGTAACTTCTAAGAGGGGAGCCAGCCATGTCACGTATACTCGATAAATCGAAAAAAATGATCGCCGGGCTGGTTCTGCTTCTCGCGGCCTCTGGCTCGGTCTGGTCAGTCGACAATTCATCTGCTCGCGCCGTCGCGATGGGCGGCGCTTACACCGCGCTTGCCTCAGGACCGTCCGCTCCCCGATTCAATCCGGCCAATCTGGCGCTGAAAAATTACAGAAATACCGGAATTGAATTCGTCGGACTTGGCGCGTCGGTCACCAACAACAGCTTCACCCTGTCCGACTACAACAAATACTCCGGCGCCTTTCTCTCCGACGCCGACAAAGCCGACATTCTCGGCAAGATTCCCAACGAGGGA
>CAYVWS010000016.1:0-24952 GCA_964455535.1 uncultured Ignavibacteriales bacterium
GGGCGTTCTCGCCAGCCAAGAGTAGAAATGGATTTTGTGTCTTTCATGACAGCAACCTCGCGTTAGTGCCGCTATGCCCGAAAGCACAACGGCCGTTAGTTTCGCAAGATTCCGTCCTGAATCGATAGGTGGCCCGACATGGCGGACCGAGGGGATGTTTCGCATCTCCGTTTCCCTACGCCGGCATTACCCGGATCAGGTCGAGGGGGTATGATCTCAGGCGGCAATTTATTCGCCACCCCCAACGGATCTTAGTTTACGCCGGGAATATCCGTGGTGTCGCGTCTTATGGCAAGGAGAAATTAGCGATAACTGCGCTTGAAAAGACAAGTGCTTCGCGCGTCAATCCCACAAGTGATTGAGTAATTCCACTGGCTGGAGGTTGAAGATAAACCAATGTTTGGGTGTTCTTATTATCACCAGTCTTGAGTCTGATGGACCCCAGGCGACTTCAACTTTGGCAAATTTTTGATCATCCGAAATCAGCTCCCAATTCACTTGATTGCTGGCCAAGTTGGCTATTTTGAGCGTCGCACTATGATCTGGTTTTGCCGACTCACCAACCATGGTGAGTTTGATTGAGTTGCTCGGCGATGAGATCCCCAAGCTGTCTTTCAATAGCAGAGCTACTGAGCCTTGAGTCTTAAGTGAATCAAAGAATAGGTGAGGATCGTTGATGATACTAAACCACCTCTTCTTAGAATTACTTGGGAGGCCGTGTTGAGAAATCCAGTCGATAATCTTCGAATTATGTCCCTGAGCAAATCCTAAAATGCGACTGTCTACCATACAACTGAAATTACCCCGGAGGGGCAATCCGGTCTCTTTATCAACATTGAGAAAAGTATGCCGGAGCCCACCCGCCTCAAAAATGCTGGCATTGTCTGAGTGCAGTTCTTGCTCTGCGTCCTCCCAACCCGACCTAAATGCACAGGAAACTGACCGATCTAGTGACGAGTCAGCGCTAATTCTAACAATCTGTAATCTGAAAGTATCACAGACCGCGTCGGTGAAATGTAATATCGTGTCCAGAGGGGAAAATCGGTCCCGGACGATCCTCAGCGATACGGAATCCCCGTTTTCTTTATTCAATCGACACCATCCATACCAATTGGTCTCATAAGAAAGTGGGCTGTTCGCAAGCGTGATATGCGCACCGGATACTTCGCAATCCGTATTGTGTTCTGTCACGTTGACAAGAATGTGAGGAATCCTTTCTTGTTCCTTGAACCACTTTTCGAAACCTGGAGTACAGCTGACTAGCGTTAGAAGTCCGAGACTGGCAACGAACGCGTGGGCTAGATTTCGGTTACGTTTCATCGTTTGTTTCATCTTACTTTAGAGACGCTCCAGTGGGTAATTTGAATACATAATTCGGGCTACATAGATACATGTCGCACCACTGTCTCTCGGAATTCTGGAATGGTCGTACTTCAATAATATTGGCTCAACGTAACGTGCACTCAACATTTATTTTGGTCTCATTTGTCTCCAAAGCCACCTAATCTCTGTCGCATAACTTATTATATTATAAGTTCTTATGTATAATTGCGAAATTTCTCTTGCCTCCCCTGGAACTTTTATCGTATATTTACGATATACGATGTAGGAGAACGAAATGGCAACCTCGAAAACAGAACAATTCGATACCGAACTGGCACAACTGGCCGAGTTCGCCGACGCCCTATCGCACCCGGCGCGGCTGCAGATCATCCAGTTTTTAGCCAGCGAAAACCGGTGTGTCTGCGGCGGTATTGTGCAAGTAGTGCCGTTGGCCCAGTCGACTGTCTCGCAGCATCTGAAAGTTCTGAAAGAAGTCGGGCTCGTCAAGGGCGAGATCGAAGGCCCGCGAACTTGCTACTGCATCAATCGCGAGGCATTCGCTCGAATGACAGAACTGATGAACAAGTTCATACGCGATATCAACGATACATCTTCAAACAATTCTTGCTGTAAATAGGAGTCCGAAATGTCGATCGAAAAATCAAAAGATGAAATCAAACAGGCGGTGCGCGAGCACTACGCCAAAGCGATCACTACCAACTCAAGTTGCTGTGGATCCAAGCCGGTGAATTTTTCGGCCGATGCCGCAGGTAAGTATGTCGCGCTGGCCGGATATACTGACAAAGAAATGCAGGGGCTGCCGGAAGGCGTGACGACTTTCGGATGCGGCAATCCGGTAAACTTTGCGGGTGTCAAGCCGGGGCAGACGGTGCTCGATCTGGGTTCCGGTTCGGGGCTTGATCTGATTCTGGCGTGGCGCAAAGTCGCGCCGACCGGCAAAGTGATCGGCCTTGATATGACTCCCGAAATGATCGAAAGTGCCAAGCGCAATCTGACTCAGGCAGGTGTGACCAATTTCGAATTGCTGCAGGGCGAGATGGAAGCGATGCCGATCGCTGATGGCACAGTCGACTGGATCATATCCAACTGCGTGATCAATCTCTCACCGGATAAGCCGAAGGTGTTCGCCGAAGCGTTCCGTGTACTCAAACCGGGCGGGCAATTGCTGGTCTCGGACATCGTGACTAATAATCTGCCCGAAGAATACCGCAACGACATCGCGGCCTGGGTCGGATGTCTGGCCGGCGCGGTGGAAGAAAACGAATATCTGGACCTGATGCGCAAGGCCGGATTTGTTGATGTGAAGATTGTCGAGAAGATGACCTACACACCGGACACGCTCGACACCCTGGCTAACGACTACTGCGGCTGTGGCGCAAAAGATCGCGAGATCGACAAGTCGGTGATTGAGAAATACGGCAACCGGGTGGCCTCGGCGAAAGTGTCGGCGCGAAAGCCATAAGAATGTCAACCGCTTCGAAGCAATACATGTATGAACTTTACAACTGCAAAGGAGTGACCGTATGAAGCGCTATACCACACCGCGTACCGCGCACTGTTGCGGCGGCGCATAGCGACCGTCCGGGCAGGACGTAAAATTGCCCGAAATACAACGCCGGGTGTTATCGCCCGGCGTTTTTTGGTTCTAGTAAACGGGCTACGTACCAGTGCAGGCTCGCAGACGAGCCTGCCCTACGAAGAACAAGACCTCCCGCTTGCATTATGACTAGCGACTCTGCTTACTTCCCCCATGCGTGTGCTGTTTTTGGAGAATCACGATTCGTTTTCGTGGAACGTGATCGACGCACTGCCGGTCGAGCGGAGTGAGATTACGATAGTGAGTCTCAACCCAACCCAAGCGTTGGGGCACCATAGACTGGATGACTTCGATTGCCTCGTCATCGGCCCCGGCCCGACTGATCCGGTCCGCGCAGGTCTGATCGATATCGTAAGACAATCCGCCGTGCTGAAAATACCCACTCTCGGCATCTGCCTCGGGCATCAGGCGATCGGGCTGGCCTTCGGTGCACAACTTGTTCGTACGTATCCGATGCACGGCAAGCGATCAGAGGTATTGTTTTCGCACAGTCGGTTGTTGCCAAACACAATCGGACCCAAGACTGTCATGCGCTACCACTCGCTATCGCTGTCAGATATCGCCTCACCACTTCGTGTTACTGCAACCACCGACGATGATATCCCCATGGCCATCGAACACGAATCTCTGTCGATTGCCGGACTGCAATTTCATCCCGATTCGTATGCAACGGAACACGGCCGACAAATGCTGGCAGACTTTTTTGAGGCGATCAAGTGACATTCACTGAAATCGACAAATGTTCATCGTTTGCGCTTCTCGGGAGCGGGTTCGCAGGTGGGCGCACGCTTTTGCTGTCGGGTTTGCATCTGACAACGTTGCCGCCGCTGTTGGTATTTGCGTCGTTTGAAACAGACGGCCGAAGTCCCGCGAAATACAGCGCAGATAGTATTCAGGAAATAACGATTGAAACAGCGGGTGGGAACGCGAGGTCCTGCATCACGCTCAACGACTCCAATTACGCTGAACACATACGCGAGATTCGCGAAGCGATTGCGCGCGGCGATGTCTATCAGGTGTGCTATACTCGCCGTGCACACTTGAATCTAATTTCCGCGCCTGACTTGGCCGCGCTCTCTTGCCGCAAAGGTATACCGCAATATTTCGCATGGGTGCGACTGCCGGGCGGCGAAGAGTTCATCTCCGCCTCGCCGGAACTGTTCTTCGAAATCAATGGACGAATCGTTCACACGCAGCCGATGAAAGGCACGGCTCGCGTTGATGATGGCGAAGCGCTGGAACTGAGCGAAAAAGATCGGGCCGAGCTGGCGATGATCACTGACTTGTTGCGCAACGACCTCACGCCTATCTGCAAACCGCGAACCGTGCGAGTCACCAGTGAACGCCGGACGATCACCCTGCCGTATGCAATTCAGACCGTCAGCGATATCGAAGGCGAGTTGATCGACGGGGCTACGCCGCTTGATGCTCTGGCCTCGCTTCATCCCGGCGGCTCAGTAACCGGAGCGCCGAAGTTGGCGGCGCTTGAGCATATCCGCAAACTTGAGCCGACACCCCGAGGACCCTACTGCGGTTCCCTCGGACTCTGGCAGGACGATCACGCCGTGTTTTCCATTCTTATCCGAACCGCGGCGAAGACGCCAATCGGCTGGACTTATGGTGTCGGGAGTGGCGTCGTGTACGACTCGGATGCGGAGACGGAGCGGCGGGAATTGCGAATCAAACTTGGCGCACTGGGAGATGTGGAATGAAAGAGAACATGGCAGGTTTGCGGACGGACCCGCCCTACCATTCCGGCGCGTGGCGGTCGTGTTCGTGCGCCGCCTCAGTGCGAGCACCAAAATCTGTCTTCCAGCCCCACTCTGCTTCTTGTTGATTGTCCGATGGTGTCTTCGATAAGTTTCACTTTCATGATCCTCACAACTTCACCCATCTGATTGTGGATACGACTGTACTCCTGATTTTTGTCTTCGTTTATGCGGGGATGATCTTAGGCCGCATTCCCGGTCTGGCGCTCGACCGCACCGGTGTTGCTCTGCTTGGCGCCATAGCGCTCTTGGCATTCGATAAAGTCACGCCGCAGGATGCCTGGGAGGCCATTGACGTTTCCACCATTGGGCTATTGTTCGGGCTGATGGTGGTCTCGGCGCAATTCCGATTGGGCGGTGCGTACACGAAGATTGTGCACAAACTTGCCGGATCACGCCTAACGGCGCCCGCGATGTTGGCAGTATTGATTGTCGTCTCAGCGGTTTTGTCGGCGATTCTCGCCAATGACATTGTGGTGTTGGCGATGACACCGGTGCTGATCGTGTTGTGCCGACGTCGGAGTCTTGACGCGATTCCCTTTGTTCTGGCCCTCGCCTGCTCGGCGAACATCGGTTCGGCGGCGACGATCATCGGCAATCCGCAGAATATGTTGATCGGTCAGCGCCTGCATTTGCCCTTTGCCGGTTTTCTTGTGCAGACTATTGTGCCGGTGGTGGTAGGATTGGCAATTGTCTGGCTGGTCATCGCTCATCGGTGGCGGGGGAAGTGGGAGTATCAGTCGCACGCGCTGCTGACTGAATCGGAGCCGTTTGATCTTTGGCAGACGATCAAAGGTGCAGCGACAATCGTTGCGCTCATGGGTGTCTTTTTGTTCACCGACTGGCCCCGTGACATTGTTGCTCTTGCGGCCGCCGGAGTGATTCTGACCAGCCGAAAGATGGCCTCGCGACAGATGCTCGGGCACGTCGACTGGCAGCTTCTGATCTTGTTCATCGGGCTGTTCATTGTCAACCACGCCCTTGCCAGCTCCGGGATTCTTGCGACAATGATGTCGTCGCTGTCGGCGTCGGGAATCGATCTGCATCAGCCGCCGATGCTTTTGTCAGCCGCAATACTACTATCCAATCTCGTGTCCAATGTACCGTCGACTATGCTTCTGCTTCCCATGGCCACACATCCAATGGCCGGTGTGGTGCTCGCGGTAGGCAGCACTTTGGCAGGAAATCTTCTGATAGTCGGGTCGATCGCCAATATTATCGTAGTTGATCAAGCTGCGGCCTTCGGCTTGAAAATCGGATGGCGCACTCATGCCCGTGTGGGTGTGCCGGTGACAATCGCGTCACTCGCCTTTGCCGCCTTTTGGCTTTGGATGATTTCGTAGAATTTAGCGCGGAAATCGTACCAACTGATGAAGGGCCCAGCCGGAATCGATTTTGTCGATGCTCTCAAGCAGTTTGCCCCTGCTCATCCACGTACTCTCAAAAATCTCCGACATTTTGTGCGGCACCAGCGGTTTGAGCGCCGGCAGTGACTGCACGATCGTATCGCCGAATCTTCCCTCGCGGATCGGCTTGCGATGGACAAGGCCAAGCGTGTGACCGTCGCCCAGCGTCACCAGATCGTCGCTGATCGCCGCCAGCGGTTGTTCGACCCCGTTGCGCCAGACCCACGGCCGCGAGAAGATGCCGTCGAGGTTGATCCAGATCCAGCTTTCGTCATCGGTGAGAAAGCGTCCGAACCGAATTTCGTTGATGGGCGCAGTCCAGTCCTCGGCGGATATGCGGACATAGTCGACATACCCGATGCCTTTGAGAATACGGCCGTTGCTCATTTTAAGACTGACTTTGGCGCGCGGCGCGGCGCAGTTCCATTCGATCAGCTGGGTTTCGTCGCCGAATAGTGTCCGCTCAAAGCGGGGCGCCAGCGCGTCCCAGCGACCGTCGATTTGCAGAGGCGGGCAATTCCAGTTAATTTCAGGCCCCGCGACGGTCGGCAGAACTTCTTTGAACGCGACCGTGACTTTTTGCTCAACGGTTTCTTTGACCCCGCTGATTCCGCTGACGAGATTGATCTGAACCGCGCCCCATCGCGCCGAAATTGTCTCGCCCAGGAAAAAGTCGCCTTCGGGTGTCACACAATCGAGGTGCCACCGCGAGATGACGACTTTGTTCGGAGCGAACATGCTATCCCTGCCGTGTTCAGGTTTTTTGGGGCGGTCGAGGCGCGCCGGATGTCCCGGAACGTACCGCGGCGGCAATCTTGCACAATTGTTGGAAAGAGTCAACTGGCTGGATCAGGCACGACGCTCACACAGGGCTTCTTCGTACTGGTGAACTTTGACAAACCCGAGCGCTTCATAGCAGCGGATCGCGGCGGCATTGTCGGCCTTCACATTCAGGCAAACAAGGCGTTTTCCCTCGGCCAGTTCTTCTGCCAAACGACCGGTCACCTGTCGGGCGAGATGACGTCCCCGGTAGTCCGGATCGGTCGCGATATTGCCAAGTACCGCTATTTTGTACTCGTCGGATACTACATGCACTCCGGCAGTGGCCACCAGTCGGTTATCCGTTCTGATTCCACGGTACCAACCGGTTTCGAGCATGCGCGGTGTGAAGTAATTTGCCGGATAGGCCCGCGCATAGAGTTGTTCAAGTTCGATGAGGTCGGGGTGTGACAGTGCGGCGATATCGGCAGTGTATTTCGGCGGTTTGAATTCGACCAGTTGCATTTTCAAATGTGTCCCGAGCGGCTGGAGTCGGTATTGCGACTCAAGCGTTGATTGGCAGCCGGCCTGAAAGTGGCAATAGAATCGAGACGGCAGGATATCGATCGTCTCGGCTAACAATTCGGGATAGTCCGGTTCGGTTCCGAAGGCCAGCACTGTAGGTATCGAGCCGCCGTGATAGATTAAGACAACGTCGCGCACGATCGGATGACGCCGCGTGTCGTAACTGGCCGCCCATTGGCACTGGGAAAAGAAAAAGTCATCCAGATCGCCGATGTGATAGGCGAAGAGCACCGGGTCTTTTTGGAAATGTTTCCAGAGACGCTCTTTGTCGTTGGCGAAGACGAACATAAGATTTGAAAAAACCGGGAGGAATCAGCCGTTCTTTATCTGAGTGAGGTAGCCCAGCACTTCATCGAGTTGTTCGCGCTTAAACGTGACCCCCTTCTTGGTCGGCAGCCACTCGTCGCTATCGCCCAAGAAGAAGATGCGCATGTTGATGAGCTGACGCCCTTTGAATTCCGATTCTTCGATCACCAGCTTTTCGGTTTGTGACCGTTCCAGTTCAAATCGCATAGGAAGTCCCCGATGTAAAAGATTATCCGCGTTTGTAACCGATCGTGCGAAGGAAGGCCTGGCGATCCTGCCGGTCTTTATCGGTCTCAATACCCAGCGGCGGCTCACCGTCGATCACGCCCAGCACACCGCGACCCTGATCGCTTTCACCGACGACAATCTGCAGCGCATTGGCGGTTGCGCAGAAGATCCGGCAGACTTCGTCGACCTGTTTGATGCGATTGAGGATATTTATCGGAAAGCCGTTTTCGAGGTAGACAAAAAAGGTATGCCCGCAGGCGACATCGAAAGCGGCCGATTGTGCCAACGCAATAAGTTTCGGATTGTTGCCGTCGGTTCGGACCAGACGTTTGCCGGAGGCCTCGCAGAAAGCGACGCCAAAGCCGAGTGCGGTCCCCGACGAGACAAGTGTCTCGTACAGGTCTTCAACGGTCTTGATAAAATGCGACTGGCCGAAAATGACATTCGTGCCATCCGGGACAGTTACTCGCACCAGATGGGTTCTGAGTTGACCCTCAGTCGTCATCACGAACCTCGAAGAGCTTGTCATCAAGACCTGAATTGATCACCGGATTGCGGAAATATTCTGTTCCGCCAAATTTGACCCCGATAAACAGAGTGGCCTTGGCTTTTCCCTCGATGAAAAAGCTGCTCGGCAGCCACCAACCGTCGGCGGTGGGTGAATAACTGATCGACATGTTGAGTTTGGAAAAATTGAACCAGATCGAGTGCATGACTTTCGACGGCGTGAAATCGACTTTGACCAGATGAAAGGTCTCGGATTCGAAGTAGTAATCGCCGTTTACCAGTTGCTCGTCGGGCTCTTTGGCCTTGACGACGAAGTGATGACAGCTGTGACCGTCGATCTGCGTTTCTGAAATGCCTTTGTAGGTTATGTCGTACAGCGCGCGCTTGGTTGTGTAGAACGGCTCGATCATGTTGTAGGAAATATCTTTCGATTTGCGCCGTTTCTTCTTGTTCATTTTTTCTTTGCCGGCCTCGGCGCACGCTTTCATGCTCTGCAGCTCGCCCTCTTTGTAATACTCCAGATACTCCTCGTGATACAGAGCGGTGTCTTTGAGATACTTGATCTGAACTTTCTTATTGAAGCGGGCTTTCTCTTTGAAACCCTTGTCGGTCTCTTCGCCTTCGATATACTGCGATTCAAACGTCACATCGTGCACCTGGTCGCGCTGATGCGAGTCGGTCGCCAGAATTTGAGTGATCAGCGCTTCGGGATCGACCCCCGACGGTGCTTGTCCGTTCGCAGTTGCAGACAGCATCAGGGTCGCGGTGACCACCGCGCTCGCTAAAAACAGAGCCGCCAACAGGCGTCGTATCATGATTTCCTCTCGAAGATGGTTACCTTGGTTATGACATCCCCTTTGACGATTAGATCTGCGATTTCCATTCCTTTGAGGACTTCGCCAAAAATTGTATACCGCGAATCAAGATGCGGCTGGGGGGAGAGTGTGACGAAAAATTGCGAACCGCCGGTGTCTTTGCCCGAGGTGGCGATGCCAACGGTTCCGCGTTTGTATCGTTCGTTTGAGTATTCACACCGGATATACCAATCGGGGCCGCCGGAACCGTCGCCGCGCGGATCGCCGCCCTGCACCACAAAGTTCGGTACCACACGATGGAAAACCAGTCCGTTGTAGAAACCGCTGTTGGCGAGTTCGATGAAATTAAGCACAGTCATCGGGGCGACATCAAAGAAGAGTTCGATTTCGATATCACCCTTGGAGGTCGAAATAGTCGCGGTCGGATTTTCTTTGTACTTGTCGATCGCCGCTTTGATCTGTCGCTCGGAAAGCCGGGTATTGGCGGGCGGGACGATCGAATAGCGATCCTCGTGGAAATAGTCGCGATAAATCTCCGACGCCGAGCGACGAATGACATACTCCGGATCGGTTGCTGCGGCCAGCAAAATCTCCATTACGGCAGTATCATGCACCCCCGGTGTGACAAACGACTTGAGTGCTTCGATCACCGAACGGCGAATGTCCCGGTCGACCGCGGCTCCCTGTTTGATCAGCTGAGTCAGCTTCGGCAAGTACGGCCGCAGAGTATCGCTTCCGATCTGATCAACGGCGACAACCTGCATCAACCAGTCAGGATCAGCAAGTGCTTTGGTCAGATAGAACGAGCGATTGGCGGTGTCGAGCTTGTAGAGTTCGCCGAAAGCAGAAGCCCGAACGTCGGGGTCCTCGTCGGCGAACAACCCGGCCAAACGCGGCACTACGCTTGTTTTGTTGAGCAGACCGTAGGCAGTCGCGGCCGCCTCGCGCACTTTTGAATCGGGTTTGCCGTTCAGAAGTGAATCAACCAGCGACATGACTTTGTCTTTTTGGATAGTCGCCAGATAGGGCAGCGCGGCGGCAACGACATTCGCGCTTCCGCCGGTCAGGACCTGTGTGGTCGCGGCAGTCACCCCCTGATCGCTGTTTTGTTTTTGCAAGGCGGCAATCAGTTCCAGAATCAGCTTTTCGTCAGTCTCGCGATTCAGTCGTTGACCCAATCTCTGAGAAGCAGAGGTTGTCTTCTTGCTGCCAAGCGACATCACCGCCTGCGCGACGACATTTTTGTCGGCATCGTTGAGTGCGATTTCAAGATAGTGCTCGGCATCGGGCGAGGTTGAACTTGCCAGCCCTCGAATTGCCAACGCCCGCAGATACGGATCAGGGTCGGCCAAGTAATCGACAAAGACCGGTGTGCCGGCGTCGACGCTTAGTCGCGCGAGTGCAAAAAGCCCCGCCGCTTTGACTGCGGAATCGGGTTCGGTCTTAACGAAGGTCACCAACTGCGACGCGGCATCTTTGGCTTTCGCATAGTAAAGCGCGTAGCAGGCGGCCTCGCGGACTTCGGGGGCAGGATGCAAAAGAAAATCGGCGATATCATTGCCGATATCGGTCATGGTCGAATCGGCGAGTCGTCCGCCGGAGCGCACCGCCCACGCCGCTACCTGTGTCGGTAACTCGTTGGCAACTTCCAACAACTTACGGGCATATTCGTGTTCGGAGGTCAGTCCCAGCGCAAACGCCGCACTCGACGCCGCATCAAGCGACTGGTCGCGCATCATCTGGTATAAATGCTCGCCGGTTTTGGGCGCGCCGATTCGTCCGACCGCCAACGCGGCGCGGGAGCGGATTTCAGGGGAGTCGTCGATCAGAAAGGAGATCAGTACTTTGGAGCAATCGCGGCGATTTTCTAAGAAGATGATCTTGGCGAGCTTTTCTTCTCGGGTGAGCGGTTTGAAAGTCGACCAAGTAAACCAAACACCGGCGGCCAGCAACAGCACGCCGAGGAATGCGAGAATCTTCTTGGCTTTGGGGTCCATATCCGCCGTGAAAGAAAGCGACATTGGGCCGCGCAATCAATCTTTATTACGGGCGGCTATCTGCCTCTGGAAGAGGCCTGTGGGCGCTTCACTTCGGCGTATCGGAAGCACTTCGTTTCGTGGTCGTTCACCATTCCGGTCGCCTGCATGAAGGCATAGCAGATGGTCGATCCGACAAACTTGAAACCGCGCTTTAGCAGCGCCTTGCTCATCGAGTCCGACGCTTTGCTTGTTGCCTGAATTTCTTTGATTGACGCTATCTTGTCATCGATCGTTTGGCCGTTCACAAACTGCCAGATGTACGTGTCGAACGAGCCGAATTCTTTCTGCACTTCAAGGAATATCTTCGCATTCTGAATGGTCGCAGCGATTTTGAGACGGTTACGCACGATGCCGGTGTCGGCCAGCAGTCGCTTTGTGTCTTTTATTCCGTACTTGGCGATTTTCCGCGCGTCGAAATTGTCAAAGGCCCTTCGATAGTTCTCTCGCTTGTTCAGAATCGTCTGCCAAGACAGCCCGGCCTGCGCTCCTTCAAGAACGAGAAACTCAAAGAGCTTTTGATCATCGTGCAGCGGCACACCCCATTCGAGGTCGTGGTAGGCGATCATCGCGTCATTTGTCCCGCACTAGGCACAGCGTTTCTTAGGTGCTTTCTTTGCATTCATCATCATCAACCCCATCTCACAGCGGTCGGACCATATGCATAATCAGTGAGTATACGTGATCAGGTCTGTTGCTCGATGTCACAAATGACGCGCGTCAGGAAATTAGATGGCGGGTTCGAAGACGGACCCGCCCTACGAAGAGTCTCTGCTACGAAGTGCCGAAGGCCCTAGGCGCGCCCCAGGCGTAAAAATGCCCCCGGTGGTTAGGCGGGGGCTGGTCTAACAAAACTGGTACATCAGTTCTGTATTTGGTCGCTTGGCTATTGAGCAATCCCCATGCCCCAAAGCGGTCCGGATTATGGCCTTGTTAAGATATTATCGGGCAACAGATTTGGCCGTCGAATGCGAACGCAAAGTTTGCGTTTGTGAAAGTATGCAACCATGTTCAGAATTTGAACAGACGAGTGCGGGTAAGATCCGTTCCTCGTACCGTTTCGTCAGATCTTGCGATGTTCGCGTAAAGCGAACAGCGTGTGATCTGACGGTTGAGTGTGACGGTCAGCGTCGGGTCACACTTCGTCCACTGGCGGCGGACTCAGCAAGACCCGACGCAACAGCATGAATGACGGCCACAAAAAAGCAATCCCCCGCTTCGCAAGCAAAGCGGGGGATTTCGATGGTGTCGTGCGAGTTGCTAAATCAGTTAATCACATTCCACGTAAACGTGTAATGCGCGCTGGCGGGTGTGCCGCCGACATTCGCATAGTACCCTTCAATCGTCAGCTTGTAGAGCTTGTCCTGACTCTTGATGATATACACAAATCCTTTGCTCGAAATCACGTGCGTCGTCGGATTGTAGTTGTACCAGGTCACAGTGCCGTGATTGAAGATCGAACTGAACTGGTCGGGGAACATCGGCGCAGTGGGCTGCGCGGTGAACGCGGCGATATCGGTCTTATCGGTCAGTTCGGTGAAGGCATCAAACGCCGCACAGGCGCCGGCGCCGTTCGGGCCGCTGTTGAGCATGCAGTTGTAGTTGCTGAAGGCGATATCCCAGTCGGTTGAGGTTGCGCTCGCAGGCGTTACTTGCGTCGCCGCGGAAAAATCGAAATACCCGGTGCCGGAACCGACATTGATCGAAGCGGTGCTGGTTGAACCGTTGAGCGCTTTGTCATCGGCGGTCGGGTTGTAATAGTAGGTGATCCAGACTGTTCCCATAGAGGGCGGCATTCCGGCGCCGACAATCGAGTCGATGCGGAATTTGACATAGTTATGCCCGCCGGCGTCGACCATCGAATAGACCCACTTGGTCATGTCGAGCTGATGGGTGGTAGTGTTGTAGCTGTACCATTGGTCAACGGCGTAGTCGATGTTATCCGAAGTCCAGCTCTTGCCGGAGGTATCCGCAGCAACACAGGCGCTGATTGCTTTGCCGGAATCCATCTGCATACCAACCACCGTGCCGCCGCCCGATGAGGCCCCGCCGTTGAGTTTGATTTCCGTGCGGCGGAAAGCGATATCCCAATTGGTGCCCGACACGACTTTCGGCACACCGGTGGTCAGCGTGTCCTTGGTCGTGAACGAGTAGTACATGTAATCGGTGTAGCTGGAACCGTCGACCGTCGCACGGAACAGATTTTCCGACGACGACCATTGTGTCGTTGCGGTCGGGGCCGGACCGTTGCCGCCGCCGGTGGGTGTCGAGTTGTCGGAGCATCCGGCTCCGATCAGAAGTGAGACAGCGACCATTGCGATTGCGGCTGTCCATTTGAGTTGAGTACGCATACTGTGTGTAAACCTCCGAATAGGTAGAGTTAAATCCCAAGATCATATCTCACGCCCGCGACCACCTGGCGCCCAGGCCAGTATCCGTACGTGACATTGGTGTAATCGAACAAATTGACAATGTGAAGCGAGAGCGCGACATCAGACGCGATCTTTTGTGAAATGTCGATATTCAGCTCGGCCCGATGCGGGGCATAACTGGCATCCCCTTCGTTGCCGCCGGTGTTGGTGCGCGCGACCCAGAGCTTGCGCGACTGGTAGTCTCCCCAGACGGTGACGGCGAACTTCCGAGACAGCGAATGCCACGTGCCCGAAACTTTTCCGGTGTGATCGGGGCGGTTAACCAGTTTTTCGCCCGAGCCCAGATTGCGCGAATAGAGGTAATTGTAGGAGAAGGACAGGTCAAAGTGTTCACTGGCTCTGACCCGTGATTCCCATTCGATCCCCTGCGTGATCGCGCGATCTATGTTCTGGTAAATGTAGACACCGCGCCAGTAAGTCGGCGTGAATCCAAGTCCTATGAAATCGATCATATCTTCGATGTGATTGTAGAAATAGGTGATCCGGTGCATGCCGATCGACCCGTAGGAAAATTCGGCCGAAATCGAACTGTTGATGGCGTTCTCTTCCTTGAGCGGTTTGAACGTATAGTTGCCGTCGGGAGTAAGGTCGGACGGGAGCGCGACTTCGCCGCCGTACACGACATAACCGGCCGCGGTGTGATCGAAGGTGAAGTATTGCTCTTTGAGCGACGGCGCGCGGAAACCATAGGCAACCATGCCGCGAAGTTTGAGCGATCTTGAAGCAGTGTACATGAGATTGAACGACGGATTGAATCGTCCGCCCCATGACGTATGCCGTTCGTAGCGCACACCCATAACCGAGGCCAGCGACTTGAACGGCGAATACTCGTAACTTAGGTAACCGGCTGAAGCATTGTCCGAGTGTGACTTCCCCGCCAGATCTTCAGACGAAAGCGCGGCCCGGCTAAAAGTAAGGCCATAGCTGGCGACATGACCCTGACCGATCATGTAGTTCGAATTGTACGAGGCCTCGACAAAGTCGTCGGTGGTAATCGACGTGTCCACCCAGCTTTGCGACGCGCGATCGATCTTGTTCCAATGGTGCGTGTAGTGGGTGCCGGAAAGTTTCAGCTTCATGTTATACTTGTCGCCGGAGAGAAACGACAGATCGGCCGAGCCCTCGTAGCGACGGTTGGTTTCGTCGTCGTCATAGATGAACGTCAGCGGTGGCCAGTATTCCGACTCAATCCAGTCGCGCTTCTCCGACATATATCGCGCCGAGGTTCCGACTGTCCATCGCGGGTTAAGTTTCCAATTGAAGCGCGTATCGCAGTTGAACCGTTTGATTTCATCCTGCCCGTTGGTTGCAGGAGTGGAATCGGTCAGGTCGAAGCCGCGCGTGAAGTACCCTTTCATGCCGACGGTAAGACCAAGATTGTCCTTTCCGTAACGGAATTCACCGGTGGGATTCGCCGTCCGGTACGATCCGTAGTCGGCAAAGAGGGTAGCGCTGCGATGATCAGTCGGCGGACGGCGGGTGATAATATTGATGACACCGCCCATAGCGTCGGAGCCGTAGAGGGTCGAGCCGGTTCCTTTGACTACTTCGATCTGCTCGACATTGGTCAGCGCGTACTGCTCAAGATCAATACTTCCGCGCACTCGGCCCACTGCCCGCTCACCATCGACCAGCACCAAGACTCGATCGCCCTGAATGCCGCGAATTGTTGCACCGCGACCGGAGAGATCGTTGTCGACCTGAATTCCAACCGATGAGTTGAGCGCTTCGTCGACTGTCGTCGCGCCGGTCTTGTCGAAATCCTTGCGCGAGATGACTTCGGTCTGCACGGGAACATCTTTGAGCAGATGCGGCGAGCGAGTGCCGGTAACTACTACACTATTGAGCACCCACGGCGTTGACTTTAGCGCAAGTTTGGTGGCATCCACTGATGGAACCGTGACCGTGATCGTGTCGCTGATTTCATACCCGACATGGGTTGCAATCAGGCGGTAGGTACCGTCGGCGATATTCTTGAGCGTAAACTGACCGTGCTTGTCACTTGTTGCGACTTTGTCGAGTTCGATAACCAGAACGTTCACGTCGCTGATCGCGGAGCCGGTGGCGATATCGACAACCCGTCCGTTTAGTATTCCGGCCCGCACCGGTAGGGTCAGAAGAGTTGTCAGGACTAAGACCAGTATTAGAATCTTTGACTTCATGTTCATTCGCCTTTGCGTTTATCAAAACGTTGGGCGAAATCTGCATAATACTGGTATTGTTTTGTCACGGAATTGTCACTGACAACGAGTTATGGCAAAAGTTGGTGATTTTTTTCACATGACAGCCACCGTCGGGTTACCCCCCTTGGGACCGTTATGCTCAAGATTGAATTGGGGTTAGGCGGGATTAGCGGCCGAACTTCCGGGCCGATTTTTCGAGCTTAGGCGAGGTTAGCTTGGCCAGATTAGCGCTGAGCTTACGAAGATCCCGATCACTCAGAGAGGAAAGGGAGCGGGCGAACTTACCCGACTCGATTTCTTTGAGGGTCTGGGTCATGCGTTTCTTTACGGACTTGTCGAGAAGTTTTGGGCCGGTTTGCACTGAGCCGAATCGTGCGGCGATCGACACGCGGTCGAACATACCTGATATGCCATGCTGTTTGATGAGTCCGACAATCAGGTCGAGTTGATAGGCAACTTCGAGCCAGGCGTTGTCGGGCGGAATGCCGCGCTCGACCAAAGTGTCGAAGCCATGTTTGATGAGCATAGCCAGACCGCCGCACAGTACCGCCTGTTCGCCGAAAATGTCGCCGATTGCCTCGTGCTCGAACGTCGTTTTGATTTGCTGCTTCTGCGAAATCCCGATCGCGGCCGCCAGCGATGTCGCGTTCTTCCAAGCTCTGCCGCTATAGTTGTTGGCGACTGCGACAAATGCCGAGACTGATTTATCGGTGAGATACTTCTGGCGCAGCGCCACGCCCGGGGCGTGAGGCGCGATCAATATCGCGTCTACATTGGAAGGCGGCTTGACCAGGCCGAAGTGGACAGAGAGTCCGTGCAGAAAAACAAGCGTACATCCGGGCGAAAGCGACGGAGCGATTTCCGCTTTGAATACGCGCGCATGTATGTGATCGGGAATCGCGACTACAACAATCGGCGATCCAGAGACCGCTTCCGGAATCGTTCGGATATCCGCGAATTTCTCTTTGTGGGCGGCGGCTCTCGATCTAGAATTCGGGCGCAACCCCAGCACTACACGGTACCCCGAATCGCGCAGGTTTAGCGCAATCGCCCGTCCCTGAGAACCGTAGCCGATCACGGTCACCATTTTTTTCGCTTTTGCCGCTCTCATTGCGGCGGTAATATAGGTCTGAACAGGAGATTGGTAAACACGGCAATTGGTGTGGACAGTACTCTTAAAACAACTATCGATCTGGTCAAAGTCGCGCTGGCCGAAGATGTCGGCCGCGGCGACCTGACCTCGCTTGGCTGCCTTGAGCCGGGGCCAATCTCGGCACGCATTGTTGCCAAATCCGAAGGGGTGCTCTCCGGTGTGACGCCGGCGCTTTTGGTATTTGATACGGTCGACTCGGCTAACACCGTGGAGTTTCGAATGGCGGAGGGGGATCGCTTTGCCTATAGCGATGTCATCGCCACGATCGAAGGATTCAATCAAACGGTGCTTTGTTCGGAGCGCACGGCGCTCAACTTTTTGGGAAAGCTTTCCGGCGTCGCCACGTTCACCCGCAAATTTGTCGACAAAATTCCTGCCGGAAACCCGTGTCGCATTCTTGATACCCGCAAGACTACGCCTGGTTGGCGGCTGCTTGAAAAACTCGCGGTCACTCACGGCGGCGGAATGAACCACCGCTTCGGCCTTTATGACATGGCGCTGATCAAAGACAACCATATTGCCTCGGCCGGATCGATCAAGGATGCGGTTGCACATTTGCGCGAATACTACGCGACGCGCGATTTTCGGCTGCAATTCGACGCCGACCCGGAACGCATTTTGGTGGAGGTGGAAGTTGACAATCAGTCGCAGTTAGCCGAAGCCATCGCCGCGGGTGTCGACCGGATTTTGTTGGACAATCAATCAATCGAGTCGCTGGCGTCGCTGGTGAAGATTGCGCGGCAGCTTAATCCGGTAGTGCAGCTTGAGGCCTCGGGCAATGTCTCGCTTGAAACGGTCGCAGCTATCGCGGCCACCGGAGTTGATTTCATTTCGGTCGGCGCGATCACCCACTCGGCTCCGGTTTCGGATTTCTCGCTGCAGGTTGTGTCGTGATGACCACGACGCAGCCCGGCGATTCCCTTGCCGAACTGTTGCTTGCGACTATCAGACAAAAGCCCGCCACGCCGTATCCATTCGATTCACTTTCCAAGAAGCTTCACACCGATCGCGACGGCATTTTGAAAGCGGCTAAACAACTTGCTGCGTGGGGGTATCGAATCAATGTGCGAGCATCTTCGGGTGTTATCTTC
The DNA here is from genome assembly GCA_964455535.1 of uncultured Ignavibacteriales bacterium. Lineage (GTDB taxonomy): Bacteria > Zixibacteria > MSB-5A5 > GN15 > FEB-12 > JACRAV01. Next base: position 18,212 of record CAYVWS010000016.1, read on the forward strand.
GTATCCGCACCGGATCAGTTGTCGGCGATCGAGATTGGTCGTGATCTTAAGACAACGCAGTTCGGCAAATCGATTCACGCCTGCCGGACGGTCAAGTCGACCAACGACCTGGCCTCAGCGCAAGCCGAGTCAGGCGCACCCGAAGGTACAATCGTGGTCGCCGACCAACAAACTAAAGGGCGGGGGCGGCTTGGCCGCGTGTGGTACTCTCCACCGGAGACCGGAATCTACCTTTCGATTATTTTGAGGCCCAAGTTTACGCCCGACCAGGCGCCGGGGCTGTCGCTTATGACCGCGCTGGCTTTGGCCGATACTCTCGGCTCGCTTTGTCCCAAAGCTGTGCAGATAAAGTGGCCGAATGATCTTTTGCTGTGTGGAAAAAAGGTCGCCGGAATTCTGACCGAACTATCCGCCGAAAAAGATAAGATCAACTATGTGATCGTCGGAGTTGGGATCAATGTCAATCATGGCATCGGGCATTTTCCCGATGACCTGCGCGCTACCGCAACGTCTGTGCGCCGCCATCTCAAGCACAAAGTAAGCCGGGTTGAATTGCTCAAAGAATTTCTTGTGCGATTCGAGCGCGAATATGCGCTGTATAAAAAATCTCGCCTGGCCGCCGGTCACAAACGGCTGCGCAGTTATTCTTCACTTCTGGGGAAGTCTGTCACGGTCATTGCGGCCAATCACCTGACAACGGGGATTGCTTCGGATATCGACGGCCAGGGTCGGCTGATTTTAAGAGTCGGCGACCGGATCGTGCCGATTGTCGCCGGCGAAGTGACGGTGGAAAAGTAGCGTCAGTTCTCGCGTTACTGCTTGACCTCAGCCAGCACCGACTCGAACGGGTTAAGCTTGAGGGCTTTCGGTTTCACCGGCAATCCCGGCAAATTGAAAACTGATTCCGGTCCTTCGATCTTGAGGCGAACGTATGCTTTGCGGGTGTTATCGATCTGGATTTCCAGAGGCACATACATCTTGAAATTGTCCGATGTTCCCTGGGTAGTCACCTTTCCATTGACAACAAAGGTATTGTTCGTGCCCGGCTGAATGTCGTATTCGAATTTGTAGGTCGGAATCTCCGTACCATAGACCCATTGATCGAAAAACCAGGTCATATCTTCGCCTGTATATTTTTCGGTGATCTTGATGAAGTCTTCGGTGGTCGCCGCCCTTCCTTTGTGGGTGGCATACCACTCCTTCATCATCTCGAAGAATTTATCCTCAATGAACGTGCGCCAGTCGATGAGCAAATTGCGCAGCATATGCAGAACCAATGCTCCTTTCTTGTACACGATCAAGTCCATATCGCCGTCAGCTTTGGTTGACGACGTCCGATAGCCCATGATGATCGGCCCGGTCTCGGAACTGGAGTCGGTCGGCTTCTCGCGGACTGACACGACATCCTTTCGATATTCTTTCATCCGATCCATGAAGGCATCGTTCCCTTTGACTGCCTGCAGATACATAAGCGCCGAGTACTCAGCAAATCCTTCGCTCATCCACTGGTCATGATAGGTTTCATAGCCTACCCCGACCCCCCACCACTGATGCGCAACTTCGTGGGCACGAAACATCCGTTCGTATCCCCAGGCATCGGTCTTTTTCCACGTTGGCCAGCCCATGTGAATAAATCCCGGAAAGGCCTCGCCATGGCTCAGAAGGATCTCCGACACACTCATCCGTCCATACGCGTATTTTCCGAACTGGTGTGAAAACAGCCGCAGGGCATTAATCACATCGCCGGACACCTGTTTTTCCATGTGGCTTCCGGTCAATTCTCCCTCTTGCGCCAATTCTCTGGCCATGTCTCGATGGAGTGCTTCAGAGTAGTAGACATCGACTGACCCCGCCAAAGTGTCGGAAAATTCGTACTTCTTAATATTGCCGATGCTAAACGAGACATTGTCGGCTGGTTCGGTTACTATCCAGTGGCTTTCCAAAGTGTCACCAACCAACTTGCGGTGATCGCAGTCACCGGTCGAGACAAACTCGTATTGTTTGGGCGTTCGAAACAAAAGTTCAAACCTCGCCGGCTGGCCGTAACCGTAGTGAGGATACCAATATGCACCGGCGGCCACGTAGAATTCTCCCTGAATCCGTTTGCTGATATCGCCATGACTCCAGATAGTAACGGTGTGTGTTGTGCCGACTGCCAGAGGATGGTCAAAGTACACATACAACTTTAGATACCAATATTTTTCGTCCTTAAATCTGCTAAAAGGAACTGCCCCCGCGCTGTCGGTGACACTGTCGACAGTCAGGAGTTCGCGGATTACCAGATCCACTGAAGATGCCGATTTCAGCACGTCAAACGTCATCTGAGCGGCCCCCGAGTAATCACCATTTTCACGGATAGTAGAATTGATTATGTACGACCGGGTCTTAATGAGTTCCTTAGACTTGCCATTTAGAGTCGTTGTAATGTCCACTGCACCGGCCGCATATGAACAGATTTTTTCGAAGAAGTTTACCCCCGGAGTCCAGTATCGCTTGAAGAATCCGATTTCCTCCCGCCGTGCTGGATCGAAGCAATACAACAGATCGGTACCAGAGTTGGGGTCAACGTAGGCAAACATGTATGTTTCCTCGGACTGACCAATGAGCGACATGAGCAGGCCGTAGGCGAAGGATCGATCGGAAAGACGCACCGAGTGTTCATATCGGTCGGCGGCATCACCGGAAAACTGACGGTCACAGAGGAGGCGTTGGCCGGGCAGCAGACTTTCCAGCTGTCGACGCGCTGAATCCCCAAACAGCAGTATCAACTGACGGCAGGGTTCACTAAGGGAATCGCGATGAAAGAAACGGGAGATTTGCGACCGTTCAATGGGTGGAGTGGGGCGATACTTGAAATGGTAGGCACCTTTGAAATACGCCGCAAAAGTACGTGGGACAGAATTTAGGAGAATCGGTTCAAAAAAGCCGATTTTCCCGGAGTCCAGTGTTATCGCGAGATCGTAGCATGTTATAGTTACATTGTTGACACTGTAGACCCGGCCGGTATCAATGTTCGCCGATTCAAGAGAATTCATGGCCGACTTCAACGCGAGGCCATCAATTGCGCCCGCCGAGGGAGACATCGCTGTAATGGCGAATACGCAACAAATCAGTCGAACAGATGCTGTCATACGAATTTCTCTCCTCTCCCTGTGAACCCGGCGTGATCAAAGACAACAGTATCGATAACGTATCTGGTTTCGCCCGGTGTCAGCAAGCGATTTGTGAGCCGGTGGTCGCGAATTCTTGCGCGATTGGAGCGCAGTTCGTACCTTTCGTGTCGCTATGTACAATTCAACCGTGATGGATCATTTCCTCAACCCGCGTCATGCCGGCGAAATTGCCGATCCTGACGGCATTGGCGAGGTCGGCAACCCGACGTGCGGTGATGTGATGAAACTGTACATAAAGGTGCGGGATAACCGACTGGCGGATGTGAAATTCAAAACTTTCGGCTGTGCGGCCGCCATCGCCACCAGTTCCGCCGCCGCGGGGATGGTGATCGGCAAGACTATCGAAGAGGCCGAACAGCTTACCAAAGATCAGGTCGCCGGTATGCTTGGCGGTTTGCCGGAGCAGAAGATGTCTTGTTCTAATCTCGCGCCCGACGCGATCCGTGCGGCGATCAACGACTACCGCTCGCGGTCTCAGAGCTAAGTTTCGTCGAACATGCCCGAACTCCCCGAAGTCGAAACCGTTTGCCGCGGCCTGCGCGCGACTGTGCTGGGCAAAACGATTGTACGGGTCGACGTCAACGCACCATCCAGTTCAATCGTCGTCTCAAAGTCGATCGCCTCGCCGGACTTTGCCTCAGCTCTCGTCAATCGCACGATTTTGGATATCAATCGTCGCGGCAAGAATATCCTGATTTCACTTTCCGGCGATCTTGTCCTGTGGGTACATCTGAAAATGACCGGCCATTTCTTCTATGACGAACATCCGGTTATCGCCGACAAGCACGATTTGATAGTGTTTACATTGTCGTCCGCGCCCCTTGATCCGTCATTGCGAGACCCGCGCTTGGCGGGTCGTAGCAATCTCTCTTATCTCCGTTTCAGTGATTACCGTCGCTTCGGGAGAAATCGCCTCTACACGTCCGATGAAATCTGGAATCAAAAAGGTCTGCGCGAACTCGGCCCCGAACCGCTTGAAATCTCGTCGAAAGAGTTTGTGACACTCTGCAAACGCCGTCCGCGTCAATTGAAACAGGCGCTTCTGGATCAGTCATTCTTGGCTGGAATTGGAAATATCTACGCCGACGAATCGCTCTGGGCCGCGCGGCTGCATCCGAAACGATTGACGACTTCGGTAACTTCGGCCAAGCTGACTGAGCTGCACCGCCATATCCAACGACTTCTCAAGCTGGCAATCAGCAAAGCGGGGACGTCGGTCGACAGTTACGCCGGAGTCAACGGACGACCGGGATCATTTCAGAAATACTTGAAGGTATACAGTCGCGAAGGGGAACCGTGCGCTCGTTGCCGCACGAAGATTGTCCGCAAGAAGATCGGATCCCGTTCGGCGCACTTCTGTCCGAAATGCCAGCGGGTGTAGAAGACCTACTTTCCCAGTAGTTGTGCTACCACTTCGTGGAGCTCTGCCCGGTAGTGCAGACCGGCCGAATCGGTTTTGCGCATGATGCGGCCGAACTCGGCAAATTCGCTCCAGTCGGCCAATTTAAGACCGGAGATTTCGTCGTGATCGACATATTTGAAATCACCGGATTGGTACTTTGCGGTAAAGACAAACGAACGCCACATTACCTGATCGGCGGAGTTGTCGGGATTGAAAAACCGCACTGACGTCTGCAGCAGAAACTTGAGGACCTCAATCTTGCACCCCGTTTCTTCGTACGCCTCGCGCTCAATTCCATCAAGAATCGATTCTCCCGGATGCACACCCCCCGACGGCGCACGGTACAATCCCGGTGGATATGGATATTTGGCAATGACGATCAACTTGTGATCCGCTTCGATGTACAGCGTCACGTCGTGATTGCGTCCGTCTCGTTGGGTTGATCTGATGCGGGTCAGTTCTGCTACTGTAGACGGCAATTCAAATTCGCGATGGTGCGGCACACCAAAGCGGCGTTCCGCCTCGCGGATCATCTCATCAGTGACGAACATGATGATTAGAACAGCGGTGTGATCGAAGTCTGCAAGGGAAGGGTGGTAACCTCGGCGCCGTCGTGGCCGATCAAACAATCGACCTCCGAGCGAAAACCGCAATCGGGCAAGTAAATTCCCGGCTCGATTGAGAACAGATGCCCCTTAGCCAAACGGCGCTGATCTTCGGTTTCCAGATTATCGATATTCGGTCCAGTGCCGTGAGTGCTCTCGGTAATACTGTGTCCCGTGCGATGGAAGAATCGCTCGCCGTATCCGGCGCTTACGATCACACTGCGGCAGGCATCGTCGACTTCCCAGCCGTGCACCGGCCGTCGGTCGACATTTTCTCGCAGGAAGGCGACCGCGGCGTCGCGCGCTTTTGTGACAACAGCAAAGATATCGGCGTAGCGCGACGGTATTTCGGCGGCGGTTCCGGCAAAGGCCATCCAGGTGATATCGGCCATCACTGCTTTGTCTTTTTCGAGCTTGGCCCAGATGTCCAATAGAACAAGTTGGCCCTTTTGAATCACGGTCGACTTTCCTGCAAGCGGTTCGTAGTGCGGGTCGCCGCAGTGGGCATCGACCGCGCAAATCGGGCTGTGGTCGGTGACCATGTCGTATTCTCTGAATTGCTGCAGAACAAACTGAACGCCGTCGTACTCGGTAATTGTCTGTCCGTTCTTGAGACTTTCAGCGATAAAGGCAAAGGTCTTGTTCTTAATTTCGATCAAGTTGTGTGCGGCGATCCGATGGGTCGCAATCTGCTCGGCGGTCAGGGCCGCTTGAAAGAGCGCAACAAGGTCGGCCGACGAAACAATCTCGCACCCCGACAGCCGTACCAACTCAATCGTGCCGGCATCGACCATGCCGATATACGGCAGTCGCCCTTTGGGTGAGTATTCCATCGCGATGCGCTTGCGGCCTTTGAGCAGGTTATCAAGCTCTGCTTCAAGTTTCTTGTACCCGAGGCAGGATTTTAGCGTCCCCGGAAGATGCTTAAACTTTTCGGCCTCGATCGGATTGACAAGCGCTATCGGTGTTCCGGAAGCCGGAATGAAATAAAACGCGCGGCGGGTCAGCATGCCGCTGATCTCCATTAGGCGCATCGCGATTTCGTTGCGGGCATGAAAGTCGGCCAACAGCCAGCCGTCGAGATCGTGTTCTTTGAGAAAATTCTGAATTTCGTCAAGCGCTATTGCCATAGTATGTGACCCGTAAGAGGTTTGTTGTGCTTCCAGTATAGGGGCTGGCGCGGATGTGCACAAGTCCGCCGCTTGACTCCCGGAGCAAGAGGGGATAGATTTCATTCGAATATGGTCAGTCGCATAGTTATTACCGGCGCACCCGGATCGGGCAAGACAGAATTCATAGAACGATTGAAGTCGAGTTCGGAGTTCGCCGAATTTCTTTTCTTTGAGGAAATTGCCCGACAGCTCCTTTCGGAAAATCCCGGCATCAGAAGCGACTGGACTGCCTTTCATCTTGAAATCTACCGCCGACAGGACGCTCAGGAACGCCTCGCCGAGGGCCGCTCATTTATGACCGACCGCGGCACGCTCGACGGTTTCGCCTTCCATCCGGAAACTATGAATGTCATTGGCACGAGCATAGAGCGGGAATACGCACGCTACGA